>JBFHII010000009.1:0-16822 GCA_041596535.1 Breoghania sp.
ACCTGCTGGCTGCGGGTGACGCCGGATTATCTGCGTGCCTACTACACGCGTCCCGAAATTCATCCGGTGGACGAATCCTGCGAGGCGGAGCACGCCCTGTTCGAGAAGCTGATGGCCGACCCGGTTGCCGCGGTGGATGCGTCCGAGATCGGCGCCATCGCGGATCCGGATGCGGCCGACAACTACCGCTTCATTCTCGGCTTCCGTGATTTCCTCGTCGCCCACGGCACCATCGAGGGGGCCTATGCGGCGCTGTTCGCGGGCGAAGAAATCACCATACCGCCGATGTTCATCGACCAGATGGTGCACCTGATCGCCCGCAATATCCTGCGCAAGGTGGCCGATCCGATGCGGCTGCGCGCCGGCGAACTGCTGTTCCGCGACCAGTCGGTCTCGACCGACGACGGTCAGCTGATGCTGGCGGACGCCGAGATCGTCGAGATGATGTCGGAAACCGGCGGCCTGGGCGGTCTCGGTGCGCTGCTGGTGGAGGCGGGCACGCCGACGCGCGAGGTGGCGCTGGATGTGCTCGACGAGGACAACAAGCAGATCTACTGGGCGCGGTCGGACCGTTTCGACACGGCGATCGACTTCCGCTTTACCCAGCCCGCGCTCGATGCGTTTGCCCGGGTGCTGGAAGCCTGGGTCCAGCATTTTCATCAGACCCGGGTGCGCATCCAGCCGGTCCAGTCTATCAAGGATCCGCACTGGTCGTGGCATGTCGGGCTGGATGCGGAGGCGACCCGGATTCTCAACGCGCTCTACGAGGGCGCACCGCTGACGGAGTCCGAACAGTCGCGCATCGTCGCGCTGTTCCGCATGGACTTCGAGGAGCGCGGCGACGTCATCGACACCATGAAGGGCAAGCCGGTGTGGCTGGGCATGGCGCTGGGCTCGGGCAACCTGCTCAAGGTCAAACCGCAGAACCTCTTGAAGAACCTGCCCCTCAAGCGGCTGTCGTGACGGGGCTCGCCAATGCGGGGCCGGACGGGGTACCGTGCCGGGCCTGACGGGACGGGCGCGGATTCGCCCGCCCCGATGCCTTCCCGTCGTCTTTACGCTTTGCCGGCCCGCGCCGGTCCCGAGCGCTGTCTGGGTGTCCAATGAACAAGCTGAGTCCCAACACCATCGGCATCATCGCGATGCTGGCCAGTTCCATGGGGTTCATCTTCAATGATGCGCTGATCAAGCTGGCGTCGGAACAACTGCCGCAGGGCGAGGCGATCTTTCTCCGCGGGGCCTTCGGCATCACCTTCATGACGCTGGCCGCCTGGTACACCGGCGCGCTGGCCAACATCCGGGAGGTGCTGATCCCCTCCGTCGGCCTGCGCGTGCTGGGCGAGACGGTCGCGACAATATTCTATCTCGCGGCGCTGTTTCGAAGCCCGATCGCCAACACCACGGCGATCCTGCAAGTACTGCCGCTTCTGGTGACCGCCGGGTCGGCCATGTTTCTGCATGAGGTCGTGGGCTGGCGGCGCTGGACGGCGATCGGCGTCGGTTTCTGCGGCGTGCTGCTGATCGTGCGGCCGGGGCTGGAAGGGTTCAACATCTGGTCGCTGAGCGCATTGCTGGGGGTGTTCTTCATGGCGCTGCGCGATCTTTCGACACGACTTATCCCCGCGCACGTGCCGACATTCGCCGTGGCGCTGGCCTCCATCACCGGCACGACACTGGTCATCGGCGTGGTGATGAAGCCGTTCGAGGTCTGGATCATGCCGGATCCGGTAACGTTGGCCTACCTGGCGGGGGCGGCGGCGTTCATCCTGGTGGGCTTCGTCAGTCTCATCATCGCCATGCGGGCGGGGGAAATCTCTGTCGTCGCACCGTTCCGCTATTCGATCGTGCTGTGGGCGATCATGCTCGGCATCGTCATCTGGGGCGAATACCCCGATCCCGCCACGCTGGGCGGCATCTCGATCATCATCGGCACCGGGATCTACACGTTCTTCCGCGAACGCAAGGCGCGCGCCCGGGCCGCCGCGGACTGAGTGGCATGGGGCCGGGGCCGTGCTATCCTGTCCTTCGGCGGTTCCTGTCTTCGATGGCTTGCAGCGTGGAGTAGCGCCATCGAACCCGCAACCGCGCGGCTCAAGCAATCCCGATGGCGCCGGAATCAGGGAGACACGCCCGTGGACACATTTGACGGGAAGCCGGATCGGCGGCGCGTGATGGCGGGCGGCCTTGCCGTCCTCGCTTCCGGCGGGATCTCGGGCGGTCTCGGCATGGCGCGCGCGCAACCGGCGACCATGCGCGAGATTGATGCGCGTGCTGGCACCGCAAGCCTGCTCGAGGACGGTGGCCCGCTGGCCGATATCTGGGGCTATGACGGCGGCGTTCCCGGGCCTCTCATGCGTGTCAGGCAGGGGGAGCGACTGCGCGTAAGGCTGAAGAACAGCCTGCCGCAGCCGAGCACGATTCACTGGCACGGCATCCGGATTGACAATGCCTATGACGGCGTCGCCGGCCTGACCCAGGAGGCCGTGCCGCCAGGCGCGACCTTCGATTACGATTTCGTCGTCCCGGACGCCGGGACATTCTGGTACCACCCGCACAACCGTTCGTGGGAGCAACTGGCGCGCGGATTGTACGGCACGCTAATCGTCGAGGAGCCGGAGCCGCCGCAAGCCGATCAGGACCTGGTGCTGGCGTTCGATGACTGGCGGCTGGATTCTGCGGGCAAGTTGCATGAGGAGAGTTTTGGCAGCCTGATGGACTGGAGCCACGCCGGCCGCCTGGGCAATGTGCTGACGGTCAACGGAAAGCCGTTCGAGACGATTGCGGTGAAGGCGGGCGAGCGGCTGCGGTTGCGGGTGCTCAACACCGCCAACGCACGGGTGCTCACGTTCCGGTTCCGGGATCATGCGCCGGTTCTGATCGCGCGTGACGGCCAGCCTGTGAAACCCGGGGAGCTTGCCGGGGACCTGGTGCTCTCGCCCGGCGAACGGGCCGACCTGATGCTCGACATGACGCTCGCGCCGGGAGCCGTTGCCGCGATCGAGGAGGTCAGCGGACAGGACGGGCTGGAAATTGCCCGCTTTGCCTATCACGCAAGCGACGTTGCCCGCGCGCATGCGCTGGCCGCGCCCATGGCGCTGGCCGCCAATCCGCTCTCCCACGCGCTCGATCTCGGCAGCGCGCTGTCGCAGGATCTGCTGATGGAAGGCGGTGCCATGGGACGCATGGCCTCGGCGCGCCTGGATGGCGAGGTGATGGGCATGCGCGCGCTCGTCGAACGCGGCAAGGCCTGGGCCTTCAACGGCGTCGCGGGCATGGAAACGACGCCGTTGTTGTCGGTTGCGCTCGGCCGCACGGTGCGGATGCCGCTGATCAACGACACGCGCTGGCCGCATGCGATCCACGTCCACGGGCACCATTTTCGCGTGCTCGAGCGCAACGGCGTGCCCGTGCAAGAGGAAGCCTGGAAGGATACGGTGCTGGTCGCGCCGCAGGAGCGGGTGGTGATCGCGTTTGTCGCCGACAATCCGGGAAAATGGATGCTGCATTGTCACATGCTGGAGCATCAGGCTGCCGGCATGGCGACCTGGTTCGAGGTGGCGTAAGCAGACCAACCGGTCGCGAATGCACGGCCGCGAGGACCGTGGCCGGCCGGTTGTGCTACCTTGCCGGCATCACCATCACAGATCATGAGGATGACGCATGGAAGACAAACCGGCCAACCGGCAGGAGCGCCGCGCCGCGCGCGCGGAAGGGGACCTCGATGCCGCCGCGTTTCTGGAACTGGCGGGCAAGTTCATCGACGTGGCAAACCGGGAGAACCGCAAGGTCCCGGCCACCCAGTTGCACATGATCTTTCTCTTCGCCGCCGCGCGCTACAACGCCCATGTGGCCAAATCGGTGATGGAGGTGGAGAACCACGAGGAATTCGTCGCGCACATGGTGAAACAGTACACCGAGATGCTGCGACAGCACCTGGCCGATCCCGGCCTGGGATGAGCCGTGACAGGATGAGCGGTGGCGGGATGCGATGCGACCGGGGTGAATTGGGGCAGCATGGCACGCCCTTGGAAGCAAAGGCCCGCAACCGTGACTCGCGCCGCGAAGACGCGAGCCGCTTTTCCTTCAAGGGCCGCCCCGAGGGTTACGCGGGCTGTTCGCGCGACATCGAGGGCAGGCAGGCGCTGTCCTTGATGGTCCACTCGGGGTGCTTGCGCGCCCAGCGGTTGATCTCGGGCTCGCCGTAGCGCACGCATTCGGCGATCGGGATATTGGTGGTGAAGAACGGCAGATGCACGTCCTTGCAGGTTTCGGGCGCCTGGGCCAGGCAGACGGACAGCGCAAGTATCAGCATATCGATCATCCCCATTTCAAACATTCAAGCCGGGTCGTCAGATATCGAACTGCGTGGGCGGTGCGGCGTGGTCAGGCATCGGACCGTGCCCACCGGGAGGCGTGAGGCGGAGTCGGAAAGGCGGCTTGCGGGCACGCAGCGCCATGTCGTTACCGCCAAATTCTGAGGGCTGGTTACCTTGCGATGTCGGGTTATCCCATTGGCATGCCCTGTATCGACGTTGCAGCCTTGGTCGATGATGATGAATCCATCCGAATGAAGCAATTCGGCAATCTACGACCTCGACATTGCCTCTATGAAAGAATGCTGACCAGATGTTAACGCCATATTAATCATCATATTGCTGTGCGAAATAAATGCAGAATGAGGATGATTGAAATTTTCTTGGGGCGGCCTGCTCGAAAGCTTTGAAAGATCACGAGGATGCAGTTCGCGCCATGCCCGGGAAATGGGCAGCCGCCTCCGGCGGAGGCGTCGCGAACGCGTCACTCCGGGCCGGGGGGCCTAGCGGATCGTAGGCCCCGGGCCCGGGAATGCGTCACGCAACCGGAAGGGGTCGTGGCATGCGCGCCGCGATTCGCTCAGTCACCCTTGAGAAAGTCGTCGACCGACAGTCCCTGGTCGCGGGCGTTGGTGTAATCCGCCGTGGTGCGCGGACGGGGCCGCTCGCCGCCCTTGAACGGGTTGTTCGGCATCGTCCATTGCGCCGCGACGCGGCAGTCGTCGCACATCTGGATCAGCTTGATCTGGTCGCTGGACTGGAACATGTAGTGATTGCCGGCCAGCCGTTCCGTGATGCGGTCGATGGTCGACTGGGTGCCGAAGGGCTTGCCGCAGGACACGCAGGTCGCCGGCTCTTCCTCGTGCAGCACGCTGGCCTGCGAGGCGTCGGTGCGGAAGGAGTAGCGTGGCTCCAGCGTGATGACGCCTTCCGGACATGTGTCCGCGCACAGGCCGCATTGCACGCAGGCGCTTTCCGTGAACCGCACCTGGGGACGGTCGGGATTGTCCGCCAGGGCGTTGGCCGGACAGGCGGAGACGCAGGACAGGCACAGCGTGCAGCCTTCGGCGGCGATAGCGATCCGGCCATAGGGCGCGCCCTCGGGCAGGGCGATGATTTCGGACGGGTCGGGGGCAATCGCATGCAGCTGCGCAAGTGCGGCGCGAGCCACGTCGCGCTTGCCGCCGACGGGTGCGAAACGCTTGGCCTCGAGCGCCGGTCGTGATCCGAGTGCAAACAGTGCGGCCTCCACCGCATCCGGGTCGGCTTCCTCGAGAATGCTGAAGCGGCCCGTCATGTCGAAGCCGAGGCCGGCCGCGAGCGCTTCTGCCAGCGTCAGTTCCCGTTGCAGGGTCGGCAATTCCTCGGCCTTGCGCGGATCGGCGATCCAGACGATGTGCTGCGCCCCGGCGAGGAAGCCCGCCAGGATGCTCTCGTGTCCGGTGGTGGTCACCGCATGCAGTTCCAGCGGCAGCACATTGGCCGGCAGGCCGCGGCCCTAGCGCGCCATGGCCGAGAGGATTCCGCCGCCGTGTTCGCCGTCGTGCAGCAGCAGAACCGGATCCGCGCCGCCGGCGTCCAGATAGTGGCCCAGCAGCGCCTGCATGCGGCTGATCAGGTCGGCACGGCGCGGATAGGCGTAAGAGACCGCGCCGGTGGGGCAGGAGGCGGCGCAGGAGCCGCAGCCGGCACAGATGCCGTGGTCATAGGCCACGTGATCGCCGTCGTCGGTGATCGCGCCGGCCGGGCAGACGTCGAGGCAGATGGAACAGCCGGTCTTGCCGGAGCGCGAATGGGCGCAGATATCGGCGTTGTAGGAGACATAGAGCGGCTTCTCGAAGGTGCCGACCATGTCGGAAATCTCAAAGATCGCTCGGGCAACGGCCGCCGGATCGCCCGGATCGGCGCGCAGGTAGCCGTCACGCTTCTCCCAGCCGGTGACCAGCGGCGTGTCGCCGGACAGATCGAGGATGAGGCTGCACTGCGAGCGCGCGCCGTCCTTGCCCATGAGGAACTGAGGCTCGCCGCGCGACGACGGCAGGATTGGCGCGTAGCCGTCCACCGTCACCTCGAAGTGGCCGAGCGATCCGGAGGTCTCTCGCACCCGGCCATGGTAGATCGGCACGTCCATCACTGCGGGCAGCATCATGTCGCCGGGCGCGCTAAGCAGCAGCGTCACCGACAGCTTTCCGTTGAGCGCACGGGCGGCGTCCAGCGCCTGCTGGCCGGCACCATAGACCAGGCACAGGCCGTCGCTGGCAATGCTCTTGAGGCCTGTGGGTTCGCTCTCGAGCACCGCCTCGTGCAGCAGGGCCGCGATCTTGGCGTGCGGATCCGCGCCCTTTTCGGTCCAGCCGGCGCGTTCGCGGATGTTGACGAAGGACACGCGGTCGCCCGTTTCGCTCTCGATCGGCCCGGTTTCCTCGGCGATCTCGGAAAACAGCGGCGCTTCCTGGGTGCAGGCGACCAGCAGCGGCTCGCCGGTCTCGAGCGCCCGCTCGTAGGCCTCGATCTGGGTGCGGCACAGGTGGCGGTGGATCGTGGGCTCGCCGCCCTCGATGGCGTCCGACGATCCCAGCGCGCGCTGCAGCCGGCGCGGATCGAGATCCATCGTGCCTTCGCAGTTGCACACAAGAAGCTTGCGGCCGGCGATTTTCATCAAACCCTCTCCCGGCAGGCATTCCTGCCCGTACATACGCTATGATACGTCCGTTCTACGCATGCCCGCGGCCATTGCCAACCGTTTCGCGGCCCCTACTATGCAAAGCGTGGTGGAGCCTCTATGTCCGACGGTGGAGGACCGCGCATCGGGGCGGTCAAACAGCATAGAAAATCGCGTCGCGCGCCACAAGCGCGGGCGGGTCCGGCGGGAGCCGGCGCGGGGATCTTCACTCGCATGAAAGGACAGGCGTTGCAGGCGGAAGTCTCGATCAGGGTTGGCGTGGTTGTGGAGCGGCGGCGGCTGGACAACCGCTGGGCGCAATGGTCGTGGCGCCCGGTGGCGGTGTTCACAGATGCGCCGGATATCGACGCCTGGCGCGTTCTGGTGGCCGACGGAGACGTGACGCGGTTCCACGCGGGCACGGTCACCGTGACCCTGCACCGCAAGCTGGTGGAGGCCTACAAGGTCAACCTGGCGCGCGATGAGCCGAGCTTCTGGGTTGTGCTGCGCGACGCCGAGGAGGAGGACGCGGACGACATGCCCTATGTTGTCTCCACCGTGACCGCCAGCCCCTACGAGGCCCAGAATTACGCCGACACGGGCGAGGGGCTGATCGAGCCGGTGCCGGTGCCACCGCAACTGATCGGCTGGCTGGTGGAATTCGTGCGCGCCCACCCCGAGCAGGAGGTGTTCAAGAAGCGCAAGCGGGACCGGCTGAAAGTCGAGGAACTGAAGTTCGGCAAGGAGCCGATTTTCAGTCGCACCCATCAACGGCCCGACGAGAGCTGACCATGACGGCGGACGACAGCAAGGACGGCAAGCCACCGCAACGCAGACCGGAGAGCGAACCGGAGCAGGGCGCCTTCCTGTCGCGCTGGGCGCGGCGCAAGAATGCCGCAGCCGCAGGCGCGCCTGAGCCGGAGCTCGACGAGATCGCGGCGCGTGCGGCGGAGGCAGAGGCGCGCGAGCGCGCGGAACAGCAGCGGCTTGAGGCCGAGCGCGCCGAGCGACTCGCCGCCAACCGCGCCGCCGCCGAAGCGGTGGATCTGGAGAATGCCGACGAGACCACGGATTTCAAGCTGTTCATGAAGGAGGGCGTGCCCACCACGCTCAGACAGGTGGCGCTGCGCAAGCTGTGGACTGTGCACCCGATCTTCAGGACGCTCGACGGGCTCAACGACTACGACCAGGATTTCAACGTCACCCACACCATCCTGACGAAATTCGAATCCGCCTGGAAGGTGGGCAAGGGTTACAAGAAGAAAACCGAGGAAGAAGTCCGCGAGATGGTCGAGGCCGGCAAGGCGCGCGCCGCATCCGACCGCGAGGAAGCGGACGCGCGGGCCGAGGAAGCCGGACGCCGGGCCGAGGAAGCGAAGCAGGCCGACGCCGAGGAGGCCGGTACAGAGGAAGCCGGTATCGAAGAGGCCGAAGCATTGGCGGCGGAAAACGACCAGCCCGATGACATGGTGTCCGATCCGGACCTGATCGAAGACGACGCGCCGCCCCGCGTTCCGCTGCGCCGCCGATTCGCGCTGGAGGACTGGGAGTAGGGGAACCGCTGCGGCGCTTGTGCGTTGGCGTATTGGGGGACATGGGTTTGCCGCTTGTCCCTGAAATTGCGCCACGCTGCGGCCTGACCCCGGTATGGCCCGCATTGCGCCAATCCGCTTCAGGGAGTTGAAGACGAATGCCCTGCTCGTGGGCCGGTCGAATCCCTCCAGCGCGATACCTCGAATCCTGGCGCCGTGCTCTTGCGGGCCGGCGGCCCAGCGGAGATCACAATGCATCTGAACATCGGCTACGAATTGCAATACGACTTTCCCGAGCCGACCCCGCTCATCGCGATGCTCAACGTGCATTTCTCGCGGGTCTCCGATCTGGCCCGTCCCGACAACATGATCATCACGCCCTCGGTGCCCGTCTCGGGGTATCGCGATATCTTTGGCAACTGGTGCAGCCGCTTGCTTGCCCCTGCGGGGCGCATGACGATGTCCTGCGACGCGGTGATCCGCGACAGCGGGCTGCCGGACCCGGTGGCGCGGGGCGCGCAGCAGCATCCGGTGGAGGACCTGCCCGAAGACACGCTGTCGTTCCTGCTGGCCAGCCGGTTCTGCGACAGTGACCGGCTGCTGGATCTGGCCTGGAGCCTGTTCGCCGATACCGAACCGGGCTGGGCGCGGGTTCAGGCGGTGTGCGACTTTGTGCACGACCACATCACTTTCGGCTATGAGCACGCGCGGGTGACGCGTTCGGCCTTCGAGGCCTATGATGACCGCCGCGGCGTCTGCCGAGACTACGCGCATCTCGCCGTCGCCTTCTGCCGGGCACTGAACATTCCGGCGCGCTACTGCACCGGCTATCTCAGCGACATAGGCACGCCGAAACCCTATCCGCCCGGCGATTTTGCCGCCTGGTTCGAGGCCTATCTCGGCGGTGAATGGCACATGTTTGACCCGCGCAACAACGAGCCCCGTCGCGGTCGCGTGCTGCTGGCGCGGGGCAGGGATGCCGCCGATGTGGCGATCACCACGACGTTCGGCGTCAACACCCTGCGGGGCTTCAAGGTCTGGGCCGACGAGGCCTGAGATCCGGGGCGGCGGACAACAGGCCCTGCTATTCCCAGTCGGTGCCGACGGGGGGGCGGTCGCGGTTCTTTTCCGTGTCGATGGCCGCTTCGGCGATGGCGACATCCTCGTCCGTCGCCTGTGGCGGTGCCGATCCGGGCGCTTCGGCGAGCGCGAAGCCGTAGAGCATGGGGAAATGGTCCGAGCCCACGTCGGGCAACCGCTCGATGGATATCAGGCTGAAGTCGTCGCTGTGGAACACATGGTCGAGCGGCCAGCGCAGATACCAGTGGTGGGCGTGGAACGAATTGAAGAATCCGCGTCCCTGGCGCGGATCGAGCAGACGCGAAAGGCGCAGGAACCGGCGCGTGGTGGCCGACCAGGCCACGTCGTTGAGGTCTCCGGTGACGATCACGGGCAGCGGGTCGTCGCGCGCCTCTTCGGCGATGAGCAGGATTTCCGCATCCCGGCCCTGGGTGTCGCGGGTGGGCACCGGCGGTTCGGGATGCAGCGCATAGATCCGCACGCGCGCGCCGCCGGCCAGGCGGGCGATACAGGTGATGCTGGGGACCTCGTCGTTCAGCAGGAAGCGGACCTTGGCGTTCTCCAGCGGCAGCCGGCTGGCCAGGATCATGCCGTAGGAATTTGGCAGCGGATGTCTGACCGTCTCGGCGAAATCGTCCAGGCAGGGCTCCAGCGCCTCGGCCCATGCGGCGTCGGTTTCCATGAAGATGGCGATGTCCGGCCGCCGCGTGCGCACGAGATCGGCCACGCGCGCGAAGTCGCGGTTGCCCTGTTTCACATTGCAGGTGAGAAGCGAGATCGTTGCCCCGGGATCCGGCGGAGCGTCTCCCGTCAGCTTGCGTCCCAGGGGCGTGAAGGGCAGCACGTGGACGAGCTGCAGCGCCAGCGCCGCAACCGCCATCAGCAGGCTTGGCAGAGCGAAGGCTCCGTGAGCGCCGGCGAGCGCTGTTGCCGCAAGGCCGGCCAGCACCAGAACGCTCACGGCAATGACCTGCAGCCGGCCGAAGTCGAACATCCGGACCAGTCCATGCGCGAGCGGAACCAGCGGCAGCAAGCTGGCCGCAAGGCAGATCCCGGACACGATGAGCAGAGCAGTCGAAAGCACGGTTCCTCCGTTTCGTCTCGCCGCCGTCTCCCGCAGGCGGGCGGACGGCGTTGCACCGCGGCATGCTGTCAAACGCGGCGGCGCGGCTCAGGGTTGCATCAGGACCGGGATTCAGCCGTTCGCTGGAATCCGGTTCGCGACAGCGGCGTGCGGGGCGGGCGCCGTCGGGCCGATGCGCGCGACAACCCCGTCTGCCCACCGGCGCGACGCGGCACCGAGACAGTCGTGGATCGAATCCGCGGCGATCACGCTGCCCAGTGCGAGGCGCCCCAGCAGACAGAGGCCTTGCTGGACCTGGCCGTGCCGGTCAACCAGCTGGCCGTCCGGTTGGGTCACGGCGCCGAGACCCTCGGCCGCGGCGACCATGCGGCCGTCCCGCATCAGCCCGGTCAGCAGCGGATCCGTCAGGCCGTCAAGCGCCGGCGACGGCATCACAGCGTCGACCATTGCCCAGGCGGTCGCCGTGGCGTCGTCGTCGGCGAGGCGCCAGCCGTCTTCGCTCACCGCGATGTCCGGATCCTCGACGGCACGCAGGTCGACAAGGCCGTCCTCGATCAGCATGAGCAGATCCGCGGCCGAACGCACGGGCGGACCATAGGAGTAGCGCTTCAGGCCTTCGTCGAAGCCGATCAGCGCCTTTGCGGTTTCCGGGTCGATGGTGGCGGAGTTGAAACCGCGGCGCAAGGCGTCCTGCCATTTGCGCCACAGCTGGCCGATCACGTAGCCGGTGGAGGGCGGGATGCGCCCATGGGCCATTTCGATGCCGATGCGGAGGGCCTCGACCGGCGCGCGGGTTTCCTGCTCGCCGGGAGTGTCGCTTTCGACGTTCAGCCACTGCACGACATCATCCCCGGTCTCCGAACTTCCGGTCTCGCGCAGGATGCGGGTCGCGGGGGCCCGGAGAACGTCGCAAAGGCCGCGCAATGCCGCTTCCGGCCCGGCGGCGGTGGCCCTGGCAAGCGCTGCCTCGAAGGCGCGCGTTTCCTCGGGTAGGGGGTCGAATTGCTTGTCCTGCGCTTCATGGGCCGGTTTGGGCAACGGCGGATGGCCGTTGAGCGAGAATGGCAGGATGCGGGCCGGTTCGCGGCCCGAACGGTGATAACGCCCGTCCTCGACACGCCCGCCCATGCCGAATGTCAGCAGTCGCATCACGTCCAGCGTCGCCAGCGCCAAGTCGCGGATCGCGACATTGCGGCCGGTCCAGCGCTGCGCCGCATCGAGCAGCGCGTTTGCCGGATAGGCGGGGATCAGGTCCTCGGCGCGCGGGCTCTCCCGCCAGCGGGCGAGTTGTTCGTCAGGCTCTGTGGCCGGCTGGCCCTGCGTCAGAAGAACCTCGTCATAGGGGCCGAAGCGGCCGTCGCTTGTGCCGATCCACCACGCGCCGTCAGCAGCGTCAACCTCCAGTGCCTGAGCCGCGCGGCGCGTCGCGCGCAGGCCGGGTGCAAGATCGAGCACGTCACGAAGGCGCGCCTCCAGATAGGCGCCGAGATGCGACCGGGGCGGGTATGTCTCGGGGTCGACCGGCGGCGTCAGGAAATCGGAAAACGTGCCGAGGCGCGCGCCTGAAAATCCCGGTGGGTCGAGCGAGATCTCACGCAGCGGAATATTGAGCAGGCACAGGTCGCTTTGCTCCGGGCTGAAGTTGGGCCCGGCGCCGGGGTGGGGCACGGGATCGAAAATCTCGACATCGAGCGTCCCCCTTGCGTCGTCCATCCGCTCCGCCAGGGCCTCGATTGCGCCGAGCCCGCGCGGGCCCATGCCCACAACGGCCACCCGGCCCGATTTCATCATCGCCATGCAAGATGCCCATCTGCCTGTCGGCGGCCCGCAATTCCGGTCCGCCGAATGTGATCCGGTGACACCCGTCGTTGCAGCGGCAAGCAGTACGGATGCTGAACCGCGTTGCGCATGCTGCCGTTCTGCAAATGCAGGCGTGTGCCTGCGTCCTACAGGCTGTGGAGGATCAACGCCGGGGGGACGGGAAGGGTTCCGCTGAAACGCGCATGCGCCCGCCGCACCGCGCGGTTCGAGCTGCGCCGCACGCCGGTCAGGCGTGTCATTCGCCGGGGAACTGTGCCCGGCAATAATCCTCGGCGCGGGTCCTGAACGCGGCGTATTGGGCGTCGTTGATGATGGCTTCCGCGCGCATGGTGTCCACCGCGCCGACGCGCTCGGCGAGGCAGGCGGCAAGTTGCGGATTGCCCGCCGCAGCGGTCGCCGCCTCAGGCGGCAGAAGGGCCTCGCGGTTGATCCAGCCGAGCGTCGCGGCGGCCAGAAGCGCTACCAGCACCGCAAGGCCGCGGGCGCGGCGGGAATCGAGAAAATGCGTGTCGCTCATGGCGCGCCCGCTGTGACTATCCGCCCGTCACCGACATGTGGCGGCCGACGGCGGGGGTCTTGCTGCGCCGGTCGATGATGAAGTCGTGCCCCTTGGGCTTGCGGCCGATGGCCTCGTCGATCGCCTGTGACAGCAGCTCGTTGCCTTCGGACGCCCGCAAGGGGGCGCGCAGATCGGCGCTGTCGTCCTGGCCCAGGCACATGTAGAGCATGCCGGTGCAGGTGACGCGGACCCGGTTGCAGCTTTCGCAGAAATTGTGCGTCATCGGCGTGATGAAGCCCATGCGGCCGCCGGTCTCCTTGACGGTCACATAGCGTGCCGGGCCGCCGGTCTTGTAGGCGATGTCTTCCAGCGTGTAGTGGTCCATGAGACGCGCGCGCACTTGGGAAAGCGGCAGATACTGGTCTGTGCGGTCGCCGTCGATCTCGCCCAGCGGCATGGTCTCGATCAGCGTGAGATCGTAGCCCTCGCCGTGCGCCCAGGTCATCATGCTCTCGATCTCGTCCTCGTTGACGCCTTTCAGCGCCACCGCGTTGATCTTGCATTGCAGACCTGCCGCACGCGCGGCTTCCAGTCCCGCCATCACCTTGGGCAGGTTGCCCCAACGGGTGATCGCCTTGAACTTGTCCTCATCCAGCGTGTCCATGGACACGTTCACCCGGCGCACGCCGCAATCGTAGAGTTCCTGCGCGTAGCGGCCGAGCTGCGAGCCGTTGGTGGTGACCGTGAGTTCCTCCAGCGCGCCGGTTTCCAGATGCCGGCCGAGCGAGCGGAACAGGCTCATGATGTTCTTGCGCACCAGCGGTTCGCCGCCGGTCAGCCGCAGCTTCCGCACGCCCTTGTCGATGAAGGCGGAGCACAGCCGGTCGAGTTCCTCGAGGCTGAGCACCTCGCGCTTGGGCAGGAACGTCATGTCCTCGGCCATGCAGTAGACACAGCGGAAGTCGCAGCGGTCGGTGACGGAGACGCGCAGGTAGCTGACCTCGCGGCCGAACGGATCGATCAGCTGCGGCGCATTCGCGTCAGCGCCCGCCCCATTGCCCGCACTTGCGGCAGGGTTCACGGGAAACCCGCTGATCGGCCAATCCGTCATGAAACTCTCCCTCGCGGTGGCTTAGCATGCCGCCCGCCTTCTTCTCATACTGTGGGAAGGTAATGGTTTTTTGCCAAGGAGCAAGAGTGCCTTTGGCAAAGCTGTTGCGCATTCACGGCCCATGCAGGTGATCCGGTGGCGCGCAGCCACGTATACTGTTTATCATCGCTCACGGTCTGTTTCCACCCGCCGCCAGGAGATCCGATGACCACCATTGTCTGGTTCCGCCAGGACCTGCGCGTTGCGGACAATCCGGCGCTTGCCGCGGCCGCGGAAAACGGCGCTGTGCTGCCGGTGTTCATTCTTGATGAAGGTCGCGATCCGCATCCGTTGGGCGGGGCGAGCCGCTGGTGGCTGCATCACGGTCTCGCGGCGCTTGAACGCTCGCTCGGCGGCTTGACGCTGCTGCGGGGCGATCCGCGCTTCGTGTTGCCGGATCTGGCGCAGCGCGCGGGCGCACGCGCGATCCACTGGAACCGCTGCTACGAACCCCATGCGGTGGCCCGCGACAGCGACATTAAGCATGAGCTGGGCGCGGCGGGGCTCGAGGCGAAGAGCTTCAAGGCCGCGGTGTTGTTCGAGCCGTGGGAGGTGAAGACCGGAAGCGGCGGACCCTACAAGGTGTTCACGCCGTTCTGGCGTTCGGCGCGCACGCGCGACGTGCCCGATCCCTTGCCCCGGCCGAAGGCGCTGTCGATCGTGCGCGATGAGGAAAGCGGGACACTGCAGGATCTCGGCCTGCTGCCCCGTGCGCCGGACTGGGCCGCCGGCTGGGCGGATATCTGGACGCCGGGGGAGGCGGGTGCGGACGCCCGGCTTGCAGCGTTTCTCGAGGGCGGCTTGCGCGGCTATTCCCACCTGCGCGACCGGCCCGATTGCCGAAATACCTCGCGGTTGTCCGCGCACCTGCATTTTGGCGAGATCTCGCCGCGTCAGGTCTGGGCACGCACCCGCGCTGCGATGGAGCGGGATCCGTCGCTGGCAGCGGATGGCGAGAAATTCCTCGCCGAGATCGGCTGGCGCGAGTTCGCGCAGCATCTGCTTTATCATTTCCCGCAACTTCCGGCGGAGAACTGGAAACCGGGCTTCGACGCCTATCCCTGGCGCGACGACGCGGCGGATCTCGACGCGTGGAAAAAGGGGCTCACCGGTTATCCGATGGTCGACGCGGGCATGCGCGAGCTTTGGGCGACCGGCACCATGCACAACCGGGTGCGCATGCTGGCGGCGAGCTTTCTGGTCAAGCACCTTCGCATCCACTGGCGCCGTGGCGAGGCCTGGTTCCGCGACACGCTGGTCGACGCCGATCTCGCCAACAACGCCGCCGGTTGGCAGTGGGTAGCCGGTTCGGGCGCCGATGCAGCCCCCTATTTCCGCATTTTCTCACCGATCGGGCAGGGCCGCAAATTCGATCCGGACGGCGCCTATGTCCGCCGCTGGTGCCCGGAACTGGCGGCGCTGGAAACGCGCTATGTCCATGCGCCCTTCGAGGCGCCACCGGAAGCGCTTGAGGCGGCGGGAGTCACGCTGGGCCGGGACTATCCGCGGCCGATCGTCGATCACAAGGCGGCGCGTCAGGCAGCGCTCGCCGGCTATGAGTCCGTGAAGCGGGCTCAGACGGAGGAGGGCGCCGCTTGACCTTTGCGGGCGCCGGCTTATCGTCGCGCCATCATCAAGGGAGAATTCGGTGAGCGACGCAAACACCCCCTGGCCGAGCGAGCTGCGGCTGTCCAAGGACAAGAAGACGCTGACCGTCGGCTTCAAAAACGGCGAGAGCTTTGCGCTTGCAGCCGAGTACCTGCGCATTGCCTCGCCGTCCGCGGAAGTGCAGGGCCATTCCCCCGCGCAGAAGCAGACCGTGCCCGGAAAGCGCGACGTCGAGATCATGAAGATCGAGCCGGTCGGCAATTACGCGGTGAAACTGATCTTCGACGACATGCACGACACCGGCATCTTTTCGTGGAGCTATCTGCTGCGGCTGGGCCGCGAACACGAGACCATCTGGGGTGACTATCTCGCCGATCTGGAGGCCAAGGGTCTGAAGCGCGAGCGTTGAGGCGTCTCAGTTCGTCCTGTCGGCGGCCAATGCGTCCGCCTAGGCCAGCAGCGCATCCACCTCCGCGTGGCTGAGAACCACCTCCGCGATGGTGGCGGGCAGGTCGTCGGGCCGCTCCGCATCGCCTTCAAGGCGCATGTGTGCTGGGTGCGGTGGCCGGTCGAAGAAAGTGGCGAAGCGGTCGCGCCAATCCTCGAGCGCCGCGATCAGGATCATGAACGACGGGGTGGAGCTGATGCCACTCATTCGGGTTTTCTCGCTGACCACATGGCAGCGCGCGCAATGCCGTTCGGCCAGATGCCGCCCGCGTTCGCTCAGCGCCGAGGCCGCAAGCGATACTGTGCCCGTCAGCGCAAAGACACTTGCGGCAAGGAACACGACGCCGGTCACACGCCGGCCGGACCGCCGATCACCCATGATCGCTCTCCCTCGATCGCGTCTGCGCGCAGGATAGGGAGAATTGATTGAAACAGGCAATTCATCGGTGCCTTGGCCGCGCGGACATAGTGGGGTCAAGACGCAAAAAGGCCGGCGCTGGAACACTCCAGGCCGGCCTTTTGTTCAGGTCAGTGTCAGGATCAGCGCTTCACGATGACTTTCGCACCGACGTTGACGTTTTCATACAGGTGCATGACGTCTTCGTTGGCCATGCGGATGCAGCCCG
>JBFHII010000010.1:0-16538 GCA_041596535.1 Breoghania sp.
ATCGCCGGTCGAGCGCTCGGGCAGCGCCGCCAGAAGCGCCGCCGTATAGGGATGACACGGGTCCGAGAACAGGCCCTTCACCGGCTGCTGTTCCACCTGCTGGCCGGCATACTGCACCACGACACGGTGCGCCGTTTCCGCGACCACGCCCATGTCATGGGTGATCAGCACCAGCCCCATGTCGGTTTCTTCCTGGATCTTCAGCAGAAGATCCAGAATCTGCGCCTGGATTGTCACATCGAGCGCGGTCGTCGGCTCGTCGGCGATCAGCAGCTTCGGGTTGCAGGCGATCGCCATGGCGATCATCACCCGCTGGTTCATGCCGCCGGACATCTGATGCGGGAAGGCCGACAGCCGCTTGTGCGGCTCCGGGATGCCGACCAGGTTCAGCAGGTCCATGGCCCGTTCACGGCGCTGCGCACGGCTCAGGTCCAGATGCACCTTCATCGCCTCGGTCAGCTGAAAACCGACGGTGAAACACGGGTTCAGGCTCGACATCGGCTCCTGAAAGATCATCGAAATGTCCTTGCCGATGATCTTGCGCCGCTCGCGACCTGACATCCCCAGCAGATCGCGGCCCTGGAAGGTCAGCCGGTCGGCGCTTACGGACGCGGTCCAGGGCAGCAGCCCCATCACCGCCAGCATCGACACCGACTTGCCCGATCCGCTTTCGCCGACAATCGAGACGACCTCGCCCGGTGCGACGCCGAGCGACACGCCGTCGACCGCGAGAAAGCCGCCATTCAGCGTCTGGAACTCGACCGAAAGATTTGAGACCTCGAGGAGGGACATGGTCACGACCTCTTCAGTTTCGGATCGAGCGCGTCGCGCAACCCGTCGCCGAACAGGTTGATGGCCAGCACGGTGAACAGGATGGCGACGCCCGGGAAGGTCACGACCCACCAGGCGCGCAGGATGAACTCGCGCGCTTCCGCCAGCATGGTGCCCCATTCCGGCGTGGGCGGCTGCGCGCCAACACCGAGGAAGCCCAGTGCGGCCGCGTCAAGGATGGCGGTCGAAAACGACAGTGCCGCCTGCACGATCAGCGGCGCCATGCAGTTGGGCAGCACGGTGACGAACATCAGCCGCATCCCCTTGACGCCGGAGACCCGCGCCGCGGTGACGTAATCACGCGACATCTCGCTCATCACGGCGGCACGCGTCAGGCGCACGTAATGCGGCTGCTGCACGATGGCGATGGCGATCATCGCGTTGACCAGCGAAGGGCCGAGCAGCGCCACCAGCACCAGCGCCAGCAGCAGGCTCGGAAACGACAGGATCACGTCCATCACCCGCATGATGACGGTGTCGACCCAGCCGCGCATCGCCCCCGCGACCAGACCGAGGCAGATGCCGACAACCAGCGCAAGCGACACCACGACACACCCGATGAACAGCGAGTAGCGGCTGCCGTAGATCAGCCGCGAGACGATATCGCGGCCCACCGGATCGGTTCCCAGCAGGAACCGCGCGTCACCGCCCTCCTGCCATACCGGCGGCACCAGAAGCGCGTCGCGGTACTGGGCAGTCGCGCCATGCGGCGCGATGAAATCGGCGAACACCGCCACAAAGATGATGGCGACGAAGAACACAAGGCCGATCACGGCGCCGCGGTTGGTGCGGAAATACATCCAGAACTCGGCAATCAGCGCCATGCGGCCGGTGGCGCGGTCTGTGGCGCGTTCGGCGGCTGGAGCCGGCACGGTTGCATCGCTCATGGGACTACCTCGTGTGCCGGATTTTCGGATTGATCAGCCCGTAGGTGAGATCGACCAGCAGGTTGACGAGCATCACGATGACCGCGATCAGCATCAGCCCGCCCTGCACCGACGGATAGTCGCGCCGCGAGATCGAATCGACCATCCATTTGCCGATACCCGGCCAGGAGAAGATCGATTCGGTGAGGATCGCGCCGGCGAAGAGCACCCCGATCTGCAGGCCGATCACGGTGATCACCGGGATCATGGCATTGCGCAGGGCATGGACGCCGACGACCCGGAACGGGCTCAGCCCCTTGGCGCGCGCGGTGCGCACATAATCCTCGTCGAGGACCTCCAGCATCGCGGAGCGCGTCTGGCGCGCAATCACGGCCAGCGGAATCGTGCCCAGAACGATGGTGGGCAGGACCAGGTGGCTTACAGCGGACTGGAAGGCGCCGGCCTGGCCCGACAGAAGACTGTCGATCAGCATGAAGCCGGTTTCGGTGGGAAAATAGTAGAGCAGCGAAATGCGACCCGACACCGGTGTCCAGCCGAGGATGCCGGAAAAGAAGATGATCAGCAGCAGCCCCCACCAGAAGATCGGCATGGAATAGCCGACCAGCGCCGTGGTCATGACGGCATGGTCGGGCGTCTTGCCGCGGTAGAGCGCTGCGATCACCCCGGCCGGCAGACCGATCACGATCGCGAAGATGATGGCGCAGATCGACAGTTCCATCGTCGCGGGAAACAGCGTGAAGAACTCGCTGACCACCGATCGCTTGGTGGCGATCGACGTGCCGAGATCGCCCTGCAGGACGCCGCCGAGGAAGTCGAGGTACTGGCGCCACAGCGGCTGGTCGTATCCGAACTGCCGCATCAGCTCGGCATAGCGGTCCGGCGTGACGCCGCGCTCGCCCGCGAGCAGCAGGATCGGATCACCCGGCAGCAGGCGGATGAACAGAAAGGCTATGATGGTGACCCCGATGAAGGTCGGGACAAGCAGGCCGATCTTTGTGAGTATCAGTCGGAGCATGTGTGTTCCAAGGCCCTCGCCCGCCGGGCGGATTGGAGGGAGGCTTCCGGATCATCAGATCCGATACGGCAGATCCCGGCCGCCTGCACGGCCGGGATCGCCGTTTTTCACGCCATGGCGGGACCTATTTCAGGTCGACGCCGTCGAAGCGGTGATAGCCGAGCGGGTCCATGTGGAAGCCGGTCACATTCTTGGCCAGCGGCATGAACACGGTCGAGTGCGCGATCGTCGCCCACGGAGCCTTTTCCTTGAACACCACCTGCGCCTGCTCGTAGAGCTTGGTGCGCTCGTCGCGGTCCGATGTGACCTTCGCCTTCTGGATCAGGTCGTCGAACTCCTTGTCGCACCATTGCGCGCGGTTCGCGCCGCCAACGGCATCACACCCAAGCAGCACGGCCAGGAAGTTGTCCGGATCGCCATTGTCGCCGGTCCAGCCGAGCAGCACGGCACCGTCGCGGTCCATTTCCTTGGAGCGCTTGAGATACTCGCCCCACTCGTAGGAAACGATCTCGACCGTGACGCCGATCTTGGCGAAGTCGGACTGGATCAGTTCCGCCATGCGGCGCGCGTTCGGGTTGTAGGGACGCTGCACGGGCATCGCCCAGATCTTCATCGACAGATCCTTGACGCCGGCTTCATCCAGCATCGCCTTCGCCGCTTCGAGATCGAACGGATCGTCCTGGACCGCGTCGTTGTACGACCACATCGTCGGCGGGATCGGGTTCTTGGCTGCCTGGCCCGAGCCCTGGAACACCGCGTCGAGGATCGCCTGCTTGTTGATCGCCATGTTGAGGGCCTTGCGGACCTTCGGATTGTCGAACGGCGCGACCTGCGTGTTGTAGGCCAGGTAACCGACGTTCAGACCGGCTTTCTCACCCAGCTGGATGCTATCGTCCGCCCGCATGGCTTCGATGTCGGCCGGGTTCGGATAGGGCATCGCCTGGCATTCGCCCGCCTTCAGCTTCTGGTAGCGCACCGAGTTGTCGGTCGTGATGGCGAAAACCAGATCGTCGATCGGCTGCTTGCCGTCCCAGTAATCCGGATGCGCCTTGTAGCGGATCACGGCGTCCTTCTGGTAGGCGACGAAGGCGAACGGCCCGGTGCCGATCGGCTGCTGGTTCAGCATCTCGAGCTTGCCGTCGGCCTCCAGCTTGTCGGCATATTCCTTGGACATGATGGACGCAAAGTCCATCGCCAGGTTGGCGATCATCGGCGCTTCCGGACGGGTCAGCACGAACTTGACCGTCATGTCGTCGACCTTGACGATCTCCTTGATCAGATCCGGCATCGACATGCCGTTGAAATACTCCCAGGCGCCGCCGGCGTAGGAATACCAGGGGCTTTCCTTGTTCATCTGGCGTTCAAAGCTGAACACCACGTCATCGGCGTTGAAATCGCGGGTCGGCGTGAAGAAATCGGTCGACTGGAATTTGACGCCCGACCGCAGGTGAAACGTGTACTCCAGCCCGTCCTCGGATACGTCCCAGCTCTCGGCCAGGCCCGGAGCGACCTTGGTTCCGCCGTGCTCGAACTCGACCAGGCGGTTGTAGACGGCGCGCGAAGACGCATCGAACGTGGTGCCCGATGTATAAAGCGCGGCATCAAAACCCTCGGGGCTGCCTTCGGAACAATAGACGAAGGTCTTGGCGAGAGCCGGCGCCGCGAAAAGCGTGACGGCGGAAAGCACCGCGCCGGCGCGAATGAATGTGCCTATAGACATTATCTTCTCCTCTGCTGAGCGAACCGGTGCCGACCTCCCTCAAGGTTTTTTTCGATCGGCAAGCATACGGTGCCTCAAGAAGCTCGATTGCACCTCTTTTATTCGCCGAACTCAAGGGTTTTTACCAATCGGTCGATTACCGTCCCCGACTGAATGAAAAATTGTGCGTCGCGCGAAAGAAAATTCATCGCCCTACCGCATGCGCCGCGGCACCAGGCGAAGCACCGGTTGCCGGAGTGCACAAATCGGATCATTCGCCATGACTTTGGACCCGCACGCAGGTCCATTCAGGACTCGGGCAGACGCTCACATTGACGACAACAGGTCCTTGAGCACGGGCTTCAGTTCCTCGGCGAGATCGGGCCGGTCGAGCGCATAGGCGACATTGGCAGCGAGAAAGCCGGATTTCGAACCGCAGTCGTAGGTCTTGCCGTCGAACTGCACGCCGGTCATGCGCTGGCTCTTCATCAGGCTCAGCAGCGCATCGGTGAGCTGGATCTCGCCGCCCGCGCCGGTCTCCTGGGCGCTCAGCAGGCCGAAGACCTCCGGCTGCAGGATGTAGCGGCCGGTGATGATCAGGTTGGACGGCGCCGTGCCGGGTTCGGGCTTCTCCACCATGTCGCGTACGTCGAACAGGGATCCATCGCCATCATCAACATCCACCACGCCGTAGTTGTGCGTCTGGTCGTCGGGAACTTCCTCAACGGCAATCACGTTGCCGCCGCGGTCATTGTAGGCCTCGATCATCTGCGCCAGGCAGCCGCGCTCCGACTTGACCAGAACGTCCGGCAGCAGCACCGCGAAGGGTTCCGGTCCGACCAGCTCGCGGGCGCACCACACGGCGTGTCCCAAACCCAGCGGCTCCTGCTGGCGGGTGAAGCTGACGGTGCCGGCGGTGGGCCGAAGCTCCTCCAGAAGCGCCAGCGCGCCTTTCTTGCCGCGCGCCCGCAAGGTGGCTTCGAGCTCGTAGGCGATGTCGAAGTGATCGTCGATGACGTGCTTGTTGCGCCCCGTGACAAAGATCAGGTGCTCGATACCGGCCGCCCGCGCCTCGTCGACCACATACTGGATCAGCGGCCGGTCGACCACGGTGAGCATCTCCTTCGGCACCGCCTTGGTTGCGGGAAGGAACCGGGTGCCGAGACCGGCGACCGGAAACACGGCTTTGCGAATGGGAGCGGGCATTGACAGGCTACCTCGAAACTGACGCCGGTATCGGCAGGAAACAATGGCACGGCGAAATGCCGAACAAGGATGGCCGAGGCTAAACGCTCCGGCAGATCAGACCAAGCCCGCTTGTCACCAATATGCGTACCACAAGGGCCGCATGCACGGGACTGTTCGATTGCCCTTGCGGCGCGAAGCGGACATAGTCCACGCGCACTCGAAAGTGACCGCGGCAACCGGAATGTGCAACCTGTCACGCCCCGGATGGTCCCCGGCCATGGCCAAAAGGATGACGGAACGACGCATGAGTATTCTTGTGACCGGCGGCGCCGGCTATATCGGTTCGCACATGGTGTGGAACCTCGTGGACGCCGGCGAAAGCGTGATTGTTCTCGACAATTTGTCGACCGGATTCGACTGGGCATTGGCCGATGCCGCCCGCCTGGTCCAGGGCGATGTCGCCGACGAGGCGTTGCTCGACCGGCTTCTGGGAAGCGGCGAGATCGATGCGGTGATCCATTTCGCCGGCTCGGTGATCGTCCCCGAGTCGGTCTCCGACCCGTTGAAGTATTACCGCAACAACACGGCCAACTCGCGGACGCTGATAGAAGCCTGCGTCCGCAACGGCGTCCGGAATTTCATCTTTTCCTCCACCGCCGCGGTATACGGCGATCCGGCAACGGTGCCGGTTCCCGAGGATGCCGCCCTGTGCCCGCTGTCGCCCTACGGGTCCTCGAAACTGATGACCGAGGTCATGCTGGCCGACACCGCGAAGGCGCATGACTTCCGCTACACCGCGCTTCGGTACTTCAACGTTGCGGGCGCGGACCCGCAGGGTCGCACCGGCCAGTCCACCGCCAATGCCACGCATCTGATCAAGGTCGCCTGCGAGGCGGCGCTGGGCAAACGCGACCATCTCTCCATATTCGGAACCGACTACGACACGCTCGATGGCACCGGCGTGCGCGACTACATCCACGTCTCCGATCTCGTCGAAGCGCATGCGCTGGCGCTGAA
Source organism: Breoghania sp. (assembly GCA_041596535.1). Lineage (GTDB taxonomy): Bacteria > Pseudomonadota > Alphaproteobacteria > Rhizobiales > Stappiaceae > Breoghania. The sequence continues at coordinate 6,638 of JBFHII010000010.1, forward strand.
AGCCCTGCGCACCACGGGCGAAAGCCGCGTGATGAACTGCGGATACGGAGAGGGCTTTTCGGTCCGTCAGGTGATCGATGCGGTGCGCCGGGCCTCCAACGCGGACTTCACGGTCATCGAGGAGCCGCGCCGCGCAGGCGATTCTCCGAAGGTGGTCGCCCGTGCCGAGAAGATCCGCGCGACGCTGGACTGGAAGCCGCGGTATGCCGACCTCGACACCATCGTCGGCCACGCGCTCGCCTGGGAAGACAACCTCGGCCGCCGCAACCGGCTTTAGCCACCCCGAACGCCCGCATTTTTCATATCTCTCCGCACACAGGACGCCATCGTGACAACCCGACTTGAAGCCGACGCCCTCATCGATCTCGCCCTGCGCGCCGGCGCCGCGATCATGGACATTTACGAGCGCGGCACCGAGGTCGAGACAAAAGGGGACGGATCGCCGGTCACGGAGGCCGACACGGCGGCGGAGACGATCATTCTTGCGGGCCTCGCCGACTGCGCGCCCGCCGTGCCGGTGGTCGCCGAGGAAGAGGTCGCGGCAGGGCGCATTCCGGCAACCGGCCGCACCTTCATGCTGGTCGACCCGCTCGATGGCACCCGGGAATTCATCAGCCGCAACGGCGAATTCACGGTCAACATCGCGTTGATCGAGGGCGGCACGCCGGTCCAGGGCATTGTCTATGCGCCCGCGCTGGGGGAGATTTTCTGGGGTGGCGCCGGCTCAGGCGCCTTCCGGGCAACGGTTGCTGCCCCGGCGCGCGAATGCACGCCGCATGGCATACGCGCGTCGGCCACCGCGATGCAGGTCCGCTCCCAGCCCGGCTCCGGCCTGACGGTCATCGCCAGCCGCTCCCACATGAGCGACGAAACCCGCGATCTGATCGCGGGCCTGCCGGTCGAGCGCCTGGTTTCCGCCGGATCATCGCTGAAGTTCTGCCGCCTCGCTGCCGGCGACGCCGATCTCTATCCGCGCCTCGGCCGGACGATGGAATGGGACACCGCCGCGGGTGACGCCGTTTTGCGTGCCGCCGGCGGAGCGGTCGAGACACTCGACGGCACGGCGCTGACCTACGGCAAGCGCGACCAGAGAGACGACAGCGATTTCGCAAATCCATACTTCATTGCAGCAGGCGATCCGAAAATTCTTTCCCGGATCCGGTAAACCACAGTTCATCCCGACTTTGATCGTTCGCATCGCGACGACTAAAGTCCGGGCCAACAGTGACGTCGCAGCAACAAACCGATACTCTTGCGGTATCATGACCGTTGCTGGCGAAATTTTTGAACCATCCCGCCCGAGGCTGATGCTCCGCCCGGCGCGTGGCGTTGAGTAGGCCCCCCGTGTCCCTTGATCGAACCTCGCATCTGAAGCGCCTCGAGAACGAGAGCATCCAAATCATCCGCGAAGTGGCGGCGGAATTCTCCAATCCGGTCATGCTCTACTCGATCGGCAAGGATTCCTCTGTGATGCTGCATCTGGCGATGAAGGCGTTTTATCCCTCCAAGCCGCCGTTCCCGCTCATGCACATCGACACCACGTGGAAATTCCGCGAGATGATCCAGTTTCGCGACGACACCGCGAAGCAACTCGGCATCGACCTGATCGTGCACAGCAACACCGACGGAATTCGCGACAACATCAATCCCTTTGATCACGGATCCTTTTACACGCACACGATGAAGACCGACGCGCTCAAGCAGGCGCTCGACAAATACGGCTTCGACGCGGCGTTCGGCGGCGCCCGGCGCGACGAGGAGAAATCCCGCGCCAAGGAACGGGTGTTTTCCTTCCGCTCGTCCAGCCACGGCTGGGATCCGAAGAACCAGCGCCCCGAATTGTGGCACCTGTACAATGCCCGCGTGGCCAAGGGGGAATCGATCCGTGCCTTCCCGCTGTCGAACTGGACCGAGCTCGACATCTGGCAATACATCCTGGCCGAGGACATCCCCATCGTTCCGCTGTACTTCGCGGCTCCCCGCCCCGTGGTGGAGCGCGACGGGCTGCTGATCATGGCCGACGACGAACGCCTGCCGCTGAACCCGGGCGAGACCCCGCAGCCGCGCATGGTGCGGTTCCGCACCCTGGGCTGCTACCCGCTGACCGCGGCAATCGAATCCGATGCCACGACACTGCCGGAAATCGTTTCGGAAATGCTGATCGCGCGCACATCGGAGCGGTCCGGACGGCTGATCGACAAGGACGAGAGCGCGTCGATGGAGAAGAAGAAGCGCGAGGGGTATTTCTGATGGCGCAGCTTGACCTGACCAACGTCGCATCGGGCGCCGACAGCGACGCCGCCCGCGAGGCGATCGTCGACTACATCGCCACCCAGGAGCACAAGGGCCTGCTGCGCTTTCTCACCTGCGGCAGCGTCGACGATGGCAAGTCGACCCTGATCGGCCGGCTGCTCTATGACGCCAAGCTGATCTTCGAGGATCAGCTCAGCACCCTGAAGAGCGATTCCCTGCGCCACGGCACCGATGGCGAGAACATCGATTTCGCGCTGCTGGTCGACGGGCTGGAGGCGGAGCGCGAACAGGGCATCACCATCGATGTCGCCTACCGCTTCTTCACCACCGAGCGGCGCAAGTTCATCGTTGCCGACACACCGGGTCACGAGCAATACACCCGCAACATGGCGACCGGTGCGTCCACCGCCGATCTCGCGGTGCTGCTGGTCGACGCGCGCAACGGCATCGCCACGCAGACGCGGCGGCACTCGTTCATCGCCTCGCTGCTGGGCATCCGCAACGTGGTCCTCGCCATCAACAAGATCGATCTGGTCGACTACAGCGAGGAGCGCTTCGAGGAAATCCGCGCCGAGTACGAGCAATTCGCCGCCTCTTTCGAGTTCGACACGCTGACGGCCATCCCGATGTCGGCGCGCTTCGGCGACAACGTCTCGTCGATCAGCGAAAGAACGCCGTGGTACAAGGGCCCGTCGCTGATCGAGCATCTGGAAACGGTCGAGATCGGCGATACCTCCCGTGAACGTCCCTTCCGCATGGCGGTGCAGTGGGTCAACCGCCCGAACCTGGACTTCCGGGGCTACTCGGGCACGCTTGCCTCGGGCAGCGTCAAGCCGGGCGACGAGGTCGTCGTCGCCGCCTCGGGCATCACCAGCAAGGTCGACCGCATCGTCACCATGAACGGTGACCTGAGCCAGGCGGTGGCCGGCGACGCGGTGACCCTGACGCTTGCCGACAACATCGATATTTCGCGCGGTGACCTGCTGGCCTCGGCCGCCAACCGGCCGGAGGTTTCCGACCAGTTCGCCGCCCACCTGATCTGGATGACCGAGGCACCGCTGCTGCCCGGCCGGCCCTATCTGCTCAAGTGCGGCGCGAAAACCGTCAACGCCACGGTGACCGATCTCAAGCACCGGATCGACATCAACACGTTCGAGCACCTGGCGGCCAAGAAGCTCGACCTCAACGAGGTCGCCTTCTGCAATCTGGCGCTGTCGGAGCCCATCGCGTTCGATCCCTATGAGGCGAACCACGACACCGGCTCCTTCATCCTCATCGACCGCAGGACCAACGCGACGGTCGCCGCGGGACTGATCTGGTTCGGGCTGCGGCGCGCGACCAACATTCACTGGCAGGCGCTCGACGTCGACAAGGCGGCGCGGTCCCATCTCAAGGGTCAGAAGCCCGCGGTTCTGTGGTTCACCGGCCTGTCCGGCTCCGGCAAGTCGACGCTGGCCAATGCGGTGGAGCGCAAGCTGCTGGCGCTCGGCAACCACACCTATCTGCTCGATGGCGACAACGTGCGGCACGGATTGAACAAGGATCTGGGCTTCACCGACGCCGACCGGGTCGAGAACATCCGAAGGGTGGGCGAAACCGCGCGGCTCTTCGTCGACGCCGGGCTGATCGTGCTGGTGTCCTTCATCTCGCCGTTCCGCTCCGAACGCCGCATGGCGCGCGAACTGGTGGAGGACGGCGAGTTCCTCGAGGTGTTCGTCGACACCCCGCTGGAGGAGTGCAAGAAGCGCGATCCCAAGGGTCTCTACAAGAAGGCCGAGGCAGGCGAGATCAAGAATTTCACCGGTATCGACAGCCCCTACGAGGTGCCGGAGAACGCCGAGATCCGCGTCGACACCACCGAAGGCGCACCGGACGTTGTCGCGGACCGCATCATCGCGGAACTGAAGGCACGCGGCATCGTCACCTAGTCAGGGCACGCGTGGAGGCCGGGCATAGTTGCTCAGGCTTCCACGCCTTTGCCTTGCGAGCGGGGGCGTGCACGAATAGAAGAAGGCAACGACGTCACGCGGCCGGAGCCTTCCATGATCCATCCTTGCATTCTGTCCGGCGGGTCCGGGTCGCGGCTCTGGCCGCTGTCGCGCAAGGCCTACCCGAAGCAGTTCCTGCAGATTTTCGACGGCGAGAGCCTGTTTCAGAAAACCTGCCGCCGGGTGGGCGACGCGCAGCGCTTTGCCAGCCCCATCGTGATCGCCAACCAGGATCACCGGTTCCTCGTCGGCGAGCAGCTCTCCGAGCAGGCGCTCACGGCCGACCGCATCATTCTCGAGCCGATGGGCCGCAACACCGCCGCACCCGCCGCCATTGCCTCCCTCGTGGTGGGCAAGACGGACCCGGACGGGTTGATCCTGCTGCTGCCTTCCGATCATCTGATCACCGACGAGGCGGCGTTCACGCGGGCCATTGCCGCCGGTGTTCCCGCGGCCGAAGCCGGCGCTGTCGTCACCTTCGGCATCCGTCCCTCCGAACCGAACACCGGTTACGGCTACATTCATCTCGATGCCGGACACCTGGAAGCGGATGGGGCCGAGACCGAGGCGCGCGCCGTGCGTGCCTTCGTGGAAAAGCCGGACCGGGCCACCGCCGAATCCTACCTGGCGGACGGCAATTATGTCTGGAACGCCGGCATCTTCCTGTTCTCCGCAAAATCCATGCTCGAGGCGTTCGAGAAGCATGCGCCGCAGGTGCTTGCCGGCGCGCGTGCGGCACTCGACACCGCAAGCGCCGATCTCGATTTCCTGCGGCTCGATGCGACGTCCTTCGCGGCCATCAAGGATATTTCCTTCGACTACGCGATCATGGAGCGGGCGGAAACGATTGCCTGCGTTCCGATGGACCCGGGCTGGAGCGATCTCGGCTCCTGGACCGCGATCCGTGATGCCTTCCCCCAGGACGCGGCGGGCAACTCCGCCATCGGTGAGGCGCGATTCTTCGACAGTTCCAACAGCTTCGTCTATTCCGACGAGGCCTGCGTGGCGCTGCTGGGGCTGGACGACGTCATGGTGGTCAACACCCGCGACGCCTTGTTGGTGGCGCACAAGGACAAGGCCCAGGACGTCAAGAAGATCGTCGAGCAGCTGCAGGCCGAGAACCGCATCGAGGTGGTCGAGCACAAACGCGTCTACCGGCCCTGGGGCTGGTACGAGGGACTGAGCGCTGGCGCGCGCTTCCAGGTCAAATGCATCATGGTCAAGCCCGGCGCCCAGCTCTCCCTGCAAAGCCATGTTCATCGCGCGGAGCATTGGGTGGTGGTCAACGGCACGGCGGAAGTGACCATCGACGGCGAGGTCACCATGCTCACCGAGAACCAGTCGACCTACATCCCGCTCGCCGCCGTCCACCGGCTCGCCAACCCCGGCAAGATCCCGACCTACATGATCGAGGTGCAGTCCGGCGCCTATCTCGGCGAGGATGACATCATTCGCTACGAGGATGTCTACGGCCGCGATCGCGGCTGACCAGCCTGGCTGCAAATAACCGGCGGCGCCATCCGATCCCGTGCGCCGGCGCGTTCTCGTTTCCGGATATTCGCCGGGTCCGCCGTCTCAAGAAAAAGGGGAAGGCCACCGTCCTTGGCTACGGCAGCCTTCCCCGAAACGGGACTCACGGGATCGCCAGACCGCGCAGCCCCATCATCTCAGTCACCGGCAGGCATGAAACCGACCGGGCATTCGGTGTCGCCGATGCCGTGCATCGGAAAAATGGGAGAAAGACCGAACGACATGGCCCTCGACGACGCCCATCACCTTGATACTAAAACATGAGTATTCTAGTCAAGATATAAAACGCGCTTTTGAAGGTTGTGGAAGACTGCCGGATTTTTTTCGGCTATCGCTTTGTAATCACTAAGTTTTCAGACGCACCGCAGGCAATCGCCCGTGCACCGGCAGGCCCGACGCCAAGGTGCAATTTCGGACGTGCCGAGCTGTCGTGTCGCACGGAACCCGACGCGCGCCGGAGAACCCGCCGCAAAATCGTGGGACGCCCAGGCCGAAGCCACGACGCAACCAACCATTGCACACCGAATCAACGATGCGCACGTACAGACTGGTGCTGAATTTGGGGAAGAGTGGTGCCGCTTAGGTGATTCGAACACCTGACCCCATCATTACGAATGATGTGCTCTACCAACTGAGCTAAAGCGGCATTGCCGGAGACGGTCCGGAAGTGAGCGCTTGATATACGGATCGCGGCAGCGATGCAAGGGGCAACTGCCATTGTTCCGCCGCCGAATTCACACGGACCGGAACCGGCCGGCATGTGGGTCCGGCCGTGGCGCACGGGCGCCGCCACAGCCGATGGTGATGGTCACGAAAACAGCCGGGTGCGCTTCGGCTCCAGATCATCCGCGGCATCGGGGCCCGGATCGTCGGGCCGGCGCGGCAGCGGGAACTCGATGTCCTCGGCCTCATCCGCATCCGCCGTGGCGGCCGGCTTGGCGGCACTCGCCGGTTTACCGGCGCTGTCTGCGGGCGCCGCGGCTTTGCTGCCGCCAGCCGCAGGCGCCGCCGGCTTGCCGTCCGGTTCGACCGTCTTGGCCGCCTTGGGAGCGGCGGCGGGTTTCGCCGCCACCGCGGCCCCGTCGCCCGCCGCGGGCGCGTCCGCGTCGACCTCGATCACCTTATCGCTTTCCGCCGGCGCCGCCTCGACCGATTTCAGCACCGCCACATCGACCAGCGCCTCTTCGAGGCCTTCCACGGCGGGACCGGCGATTTCCTCCACCGGCGCCTTCCATTCGAAGGCATCGAGCCGACCGGTGACCGGCGATACCGGCGCCCATTCGTCCAGCACGACCCCGTCCGCGGTCCAGGCGGGATCACGCGCCGCGCGCACCGCACGCGACAACCACTCGCGCATGCGTCCGCGGTCGCCGAGTTCACCCTCTTCCAGTTCCGCCATCAGCAGGAAGGCCCGTTGCGTCGGCTGGCTGCGCAGAACCTCGCGCAACCGCTCGCGCGCCTCGCCCCAGTCGCGTGCGTCGATCGCCTCGCGGGCAATCGCCAGCCCGCCTTCCACCGCATGACTGCGCAGGGCAACCAGCGCCTTGACGCGTTTCAGGCGGTCGCGCGCGCTGTCGCCGCTGCGCACATGGGCATAGGCGGATGCGATGTCGGGATGCGGCGAGAGCTTCCAGGTCGTCTCGAGCGTCTTCGACGCCTTGCGCACATCCCCGCGCCGCGTCAGCAGACGCGCGGCAACAACCGCCGCCGGCACGAGATCCGGCGCAAGCCCGTGTGCCTCGACGGCCAGCGTGCGCGCCCGATCAGGCTCGCCATCTTCGAGCTGCATGGCGCGGGCGGTCAGCAGAACCGCCTTCTGGCGGCGTGAGGTCGGCTTGTCGATCAGCCGCGCATGCGCATTGCGCTCCAGCGTGGCGATCGCGCTTTCCCAGTCGCCCGCGGCCGCCTGATAGCCGAGAACCGCCTTGCCGGCCCAGCCCAGACCCGGCGACAGCTTGTGCGCTTCTTCCGCGTAGTGGCGCGCGGCCACCGGCTCGTTCTGGCGCTCGGCTTCCACGAAAAGACCGTGCAGCCCCAGAAGCCGGGTTTCCGGATCCTCCAGCATCTCCTCGAAATGCAGGCGCGCAGCATCCCTGTCACCGCTCAATTGCGCGGTCTGGGCGAGCAGCAGCTTGGCCGCGGGCTCGTGATCGAGCAGCCGCATCGCCTCGTTGCCGAGCTTGCGGGCGGAGCGCGCATCCCCTGCGCCGAGCGCGATCAGGCCCCGCGACAAGGCATCGAAGCCGCGATCCTTGCGCCGCCGCTGGAAAAAGCGCGCCATCAGTTCGGGCGAACGCAACAGCCAGCGCAGGATGCTCCACAGCGTCAACCCGACCATCACCATCACCGCGATCGAGATGGCAAGCGTCATCAGGCTGATCTCGATGCGATAGCCCTGCCAGTCGATCATCACCTCGCCCGGCCGGTCGGCGAGCCAGGCGCCGCCGATGGCAATGAGGAAGACGACGGCGAAGAATACGAACACGCGGATCATGAAAGGCCTCTCCCGGCTCAGCTGTCGGAGGCTGCAAGCGCCTTGATGACGTCAGCCGTAACCTGATCGACCAGACGGTCGGCGGACAGGCGTCCGCGCGCGGCCGCCGCCCATTCCTTGCCCGCGGCTTGCGTGCCGTCGGGCAGGGTCTCGTAGATTTCCAGCGCCGCGTCGAGGTCTCCCTCGCGCACCCGCGCCTCCATGCGCCCGATGGCGGCCATTGGCCCGCCGCCGACCACATCGCCGGTCGCCCGGACGCTGACCAGCGACCGTGCGTTGTTGAGGAACTTGTCCACCACGCTGTTGCCGGTCTCCACCTTTTCCAGCGTGCCGGCCATCAACCGTGCGACATCGGGAAATTCCGCAATCAGCCGTGTCGTGGGCGTGATTCCCGTCGTCGCATTCTGTTCCAGCGCCGTCAGATCCGTCCCTTCGGGCAAGGCCACGCGGACCGCGGCTACTTCCGTCTCGAACGGCTGACCCGAATCCACCGCGCTCTTGAGCAGCGAGACGGCGACCGCCCGCGATGCCATTTCCCGCGCGCCCGGCCCGCCGACCACGGTTTCGATCTCGCCGATGCGCGCCGACATCTCGTCAAGCCGCTTGGTCACGCCTTCCAGCGCATCCGTGAAGGCGTCGGAACGCATGGTCGACGCCACGATCCGCCCGTCGAGCTCCGTGACCGCTTCATCCACCTTGGTCACCGCCTTTCCGAGAGTCTCGAGCCTCTCGCCGAAGGCGGAAAGCGAATTCGTTGTGACCGTATCGCCTTCGGTTGCCGCCTTGGCCGCCGCATTGGCGGCTTCGGCGGCGGAATTGATGCGTCCGTCCAGGGCATCCAGCCGCTCCTCGAGCCCGGCCAGCGCCTCGCTCAGGGCCGCATCCCGGCCAGCGCCGCCTTCAAGCTTGGCCAGCCGCTCGGCAACATCGCCATCGATCGCCTCGTTGATCGACGCAATCTCGCTCTGCAGTGATTCGACCGTGCTGCTCAGCGTTGCCAGCGCGGCCGATTCGCCTGCGGAGCCTGTCGACACGAACCGGCGGATCTCTGCCAGCCCTTCGGTCAGCACGGCCACGTCGGCGCGCAACGTCGCGGTCGTCTCGCGATCCGCGTCCGCACCCTGCGCCACGGAATCGGTGCTGGTTTCCAGGGCGTCGAGCCGCTCGGCGAGGTCATTGACCACGGACGGGGCAACGGCCGGCCCGGCTTCCACCTGCTTGAGTTCGGTCAGCTGCGTTTCCAGCTGGCGGAATCGTGCGTCAGTGTCGCTGAGCGTCAGCTGCAGGTCTTCCAGAACGCGATCGACATTGGATCCGCCCGAAAACTGCCCGACCAGCAGTGTTCCCGCCACCGCCACAACGGCGCCGATTCCCGCCGCCACAAGCTGGGGCTTGATTCCCGACGGCTGGGACGTCGCCGGCTTGCCGCCGGACGCCGTTTGACCAGATGTGCTCGTGCCACCTGCAGCACTCTTGGCTTCCGCGGAACTCCTGGCTTCCGCGGCACTCTTGGCATCGGCCGCGCTCTTGCCGGCATCGGCCTTGGCGGCCGCCTGTGCGCTGGCTTTTCCTGAATCCGAAGAGGCCGCGCCGGGCGCATCCTTGCCGCCCGCGGAGGATCTGCCAGCGCCTTCCG
>JBFHII010000011.1:0-15928 GCA_041596535.1 Breoghania sp.
GTCAAGCCAAACCGCGGCCAAAGGCCGGGCCCGCGCTCCGCTCAGCGGCCGGGTCAGCGCTCGGCTTCGGGCGGCAGGAAACCGAAAACCGATGGCGAGGCCGGGTTCATCAGCGCCAAGGCCGGCAAGGTGGCGGCTGACAAGAGCGCCCAGGCCACCGAAAAGCGCAAGGCCGGCAAGGCCGAGGCCCGCGCCGCGAGCAAGGCCCGGGTGGCCGAACGCATCGCCGCGGCGCGCGCCGGCGCCCGCGCGACGGGCCGCAAGACCGGCGCCGCAGGCGCGAAGCTTCCCGCCAATGCCCGTCCGCCAAAGACCCGCAACGATGGCGCAAAGCCCTCCGGCGGTCGGCCTTCCGGTGGAAAGCCACGCCCGAAGGGACCGAAGGCGTGAGGCGAAGGGGATGAGGATCGTCGCCGGACGCTTCAAGGGAATGGCCCTTGCCGCGCCGAAGGGATCGGCCACCCGGCCGACATCCGACCGGCTGCGCGAGACGATCTTCAACATTCTGGCGCACGGGATGGACGTGACCCTGGACGGCGCGCGCGTGCTCGATCTCTTCGCGGGCACCGGGGCGCTGGGGCTCGAGGCGCTGAGCCGCGGCGCCACCTTCTGCACCTTCATCGAAGAAGCAGCGGAACCGCGTGGCGTGATCCGCCGCAACATCGAGGCCATGGGGCTGACGGGGGCCACGAAACTGTTCCGACGCGACGCCACGAAACTCGGCGAGGCGGGAACCATCGCCCCGTTCGACATGGTCTTCGCCGATCCGCCCTATCACAAGGGGCTTGGCGAGACGGCACTGGCCTCGGCCGCCTCCGGCGGCTGGCTGAAACCCGGCGCGATCTGCGTTCTGGAGGAACACGCCAAGGCGGAAATCGCGGTTCCGGGCGGCTTCGAACGATTGGATGAACGCATCGCCGGCGACAGCAAGGTGCTCTTCCTCCGGCTCGCATGAGTGATCTTCCGGTCCTTGGCGGGCTGTTCTTCAGCGCCTTTCTGGCAGCAACGCTGGTGCCGGGATCGTCCGAAGCCCTGCTCGTGGGCCTGGTGGCGGCTGGCAGAGACAACCCGTGGCTGCTGCTCGCGGTCGCCGGCACCGGCAACGTCCTCGGATCGCTCGTCAACTGGCTGTGCGGCCGGTTCCTGGCACGCTTTCGCGATCGCCGCTGGTTCCCGGTCTCCGCCCGCCGCTACGATCAGGCCTCGACCTGGTACGGACGTTTCGGCTATTGGTCGTTGCTGTTCGCCTGGGCGCCGATCGTCGGAGATCCCCTGACCGTCATCGCCGGAGCCCTGCGGGTCCCGCTGGTGCCGTTTCTGGTTCTCGTCACCATCGGAAAACTGGCGCGCTACGGATTTGTGCTGGCCGTCGCGCTTGCCTGGTTCGGATCCGGCACCGCCGTTTGACCGATGCCGCGCATTGCCATTCCGTTCGCCGATACCACATGACACTCAATTCGGCTTTCATGACCAAACGATAATCCGCACCCCGCGCTGTTTGAAACGAACCCGCTCCATGACGCCCATCATCTCCATATCCGGCCTCTCCAAGACCTACGCCGGGGGCTTTCAGGCCCTGAAGAATGTCGATCTCGATATCCGCCGGGGCGAGATCCTGGCGCTGCTGGGGCCGAACGGCGCCGGCAAGACCACGCTGATCAGCATCATCTGCGGTCTCGTCAATCCGTCCACCGGCACGGTCGTGGCCGACGGCAGCGACATCGTGCGCGACTATCGCTCGGCACGATCGAAGATCGGGCTGGTGCCGCAGGAACTGACCACCGACGCCTTTGAGACGGTGCTTGCCACGGTCAGCTTCTCGCGCGGGCTGTTCGGCAAGCCGCGCAACCCGGCGCATATCGAGAAGATCCTCAAGGAGCTGTCGCTGTGGGACAAGCGCAACGCCAAGCTGATGACGCTGTCGGGCGGCATGAAGCGCCGGGTGATGATCGCCAAGGCGCTGTCGCACGAACCCGACATCCTGTTTCTTGACGAGCCGACCGCCGGCGTCGACGTGGAGTTGCGCCGCGACATGTGGCAGGTGGTGCGCGAGCTGCGCCAAAGCGGTGTCACGATCATCCTCACCACCCACTACATCGAGGAAGCCGAGGAGATGGCCGACCGGATCGCGGTCATCAACAAGGGCGAGATCATGCTGGTGGAGGAAAAGGCGGAGCTGATGCGCAAGCTGGGGCGCAAGCAGCTGACGCTCGTGCTCCAGGAAGCGATCACGGCCGTACCGGAAAGTCTTGAAGACCGCGCGCTGGAACTCAGCGAGGATGGCGAGCAGCTCGTCTATACCTATGATACCCAGTCCGAGCGCACCGGCATCACCACCCTTCTCTCCGAGCTGAGCACTGCGGGGATCCGGCTGAAGGACCTGCAGACGAAACAGAGTTCGCTCGAGGAAATCTTCGTCAATCTGCTGAGAGAGACACGATGAACTTTCATGCCGTGCGCGCAATCTACACCTACGAGATGGCGCGGACCTGGCGCACCTTGCTGCAAAGCATCGTCTCGCCGGTGATCTCCACCTCGCTCTATTTCATCGTCTTTGGCGCGGCCATCGGCTCGCGCATCGACGAGATCGACGGCGTCAGCTACGGCTCGTTCATCGTGCCCGGACTGATCATGCTGTCGCTGCTGACCCAGTCGATCTCCAATGCCTCCTTCGGCATCTACTTCCCGAAGTTCGTCGGCACGGTCTACGAGCTGCTGTCGGCGCCGGTTTCCGCCTTCGAGGTGGTGCTCAGCTACGTGGGCGCCGCGGCGACGAAATCGGTGATCCTCGGGCTGATCATCCTCGCCACGGCCACACTGTTCGTCGACCTGCACATCGCCCACCCGGTTGTCATGCTGGTGTTCCTGGTGCTGACCGCGGTGACGTTCTCGCTGTTCGGATTCATCATCGGCATCTGGGCGGACAATTTCGAGAAACTGCAGCTGGTGCCGCTGCTGATCGTCACCCCGCTGACGTTTCTCGGCGGCAGCTTCTATTCGATCGACATGCTGCCGCCCGTCTGGCGGACCGTCACGCTGTTCAATCCGGTCGTGTATCTCATCAGCGGCTTCCGCTGGAGCTTCTTCGGCACCGCGGACGTGGACGTCACCGTCAGCCTCGGCATGACCATGGTGTTCCTGACGGTCTGCATGGCCATCGTCTGGTGGATCTTCAAGACAGGCTGGCGGCTGAAGTCGTAACCGGTCGCGGCTTGATGCCGCCGAGCACGCGTGGAAACGAAACCGGCCCGGAGCGAAGATCGCACCGGGCCGGTTCATTCTCAATGGATGACAGGAGCGCTTACGCTCCGCGTGCCTTCCTGGTGCTCTCGATCGCGCGGCGAAGATAGGTGTCGCGGTCGTAGATGTCCGGGAAGTAGCCCATTTCGCCGTCGGTCTGCGGCCACGCGGTGAAATAGGCGACATAGACCGGGATGTTGCCGCCGACCTTGTCGGCTTCATTGCGTCCCTGACCGATGCGCGAGGCGACGTAGTCGGTCGTTTTGCCGAGCACGGCCGCCGCCATCGCACGCGGATCGGCCAGACGCACGCACCCGTGGCTGAAGGCACGCATGTCGCGCTTGAACAAGGCCTTTGCCGGCGTGTCGTGCATGTAGATGTGATGCCTGTTGGGGAACAGGATCTTCAGTTCACCCAGGGCGTTGGACCGGCCCGGACGCTGGCGCACATTGATCGACGACTGCTTGGTCGCGACCGAGTGCCAGTCAACCGACGCGGAGGAAACCTGCCGGCCGCCCGGCGTGGTCACCTCATAGCCGATGCGGTCGAGGTAGCCGGGGTCATCGCGCAGTTTCGGCATCATCTCGTTGACGATGATCGAATAGGGAACACCCCAGTAGGGGTTGTATTCCACCGTCTCGATGGTGTCGTAGAAGAAGTTGGTCTGGTTCGACTTCTTGCCGACCACAACACGCATGCTGAGCGGATCGCGGCCCGATTCCAGATAGGTCGCGGTGAAGGCCGGCTGGTTGATGAACACGCGGCGCTCGCCGAGTTCACGCGGCAGCCAGCGGGTGCGTTCCATGGCCAGGGTCAGCTTCTCGATCTTGTCGTCGACCGACACGCCAACCAGTGCGCGGATGGTGTTGCGTCCCACAACGCCGTCGGCGCTGAGGCCATTTTCCTTCTGGAAGTCCTTTACCAGAGCGACAAGCTCCGGCGTGTACTCCTCACCGCCCGCGTAATCGGCAAGCACCGCCGCATGGGTCTGCTTCAGGTCATCGGACCCCTGCAGCCGAATGGCAGCGACAACGTTGACGAGTTCCGCATGCGTGCGGCCCGGCTTCAGCAGCGTGCCGTCGGCAATGGTCACACGGGCGCTGTCGTTCGATGCGCGCAGCCGTGCAAGCTCGCGCTTCATCGCCTTGAACTCGGCATTGGCGGGATTGTAGGCGACCATCGCGGAGGCCACATCGTCGGCCTGTGCGAGTTCCTTGATCGCCGCGTCGAGATCCACGGGCTTGCGCGGCAGGTCGTGGTAACCCGACAGGCGGTCGGCATCCACACGGCCACGCTTCGCATCCAGCATGTAGGTCAGCGCCTTGGCCGACAGTTCCATCTCGAACCGCATCAGGGCCTTGTGACGCGCCTGGGTTGCCGTGAGGTCGACGCCATCGGCGGCCGAGGCCACCATGATGGCGGCGGGACGCTCGACGGCGTAGTCGCTGGGATCGAGCCCGACGTCCGCGGCACTTGCAAGCGTCTGCATCACCGCTTTCGCGCGTGCGTTGGGCGCATCGTCGGTGATCCAGAGGAACGCCGGTTCGGCGGCATAATGCGCCTTCACGGTCTTGCCAACCTCGGGCAGCGTGCGCAGCGTGACATCAGCTAGTTCACCACGCGCGTCGGCGAACGCGGTTACGGCCTGCGGCACCACTTCAGAAACCAGTTGCACGACCGGCGCCATGGCAGGCTGCTCCGCATCATCCGCTGCGGCGCTCGCAACGTCGGACGAGGCGCCCTCGTCAGCAGTCGCGGGAAGCGTTCCCGTGATCTCCGGGGAAGCCTCGGTTGCGGATGTTGCGGCGTCGTTCTGGGCAGCGGCGTCATCAGACGCATCTGCTGCCGGGGCATCCGTCACGGACGCGGCGGTCTGGTCCCCGGCGGCGTCGGGCAGGGCAGCCTGCGGTTCCGTTGCTTCGGGAGCTTTGCCCGGGGCCTCGACGGCTGCCGGATCGGTTGCGGCCGGTTCCGTTTCGACCGGCTCGGGCGCAATTGCCAGATCCTTCAGCGAAACAGTCGTCAGCGTGTCGGGCTTGTAGGTGTAGTACCGCGGGCTGGAAACCCGAACAACGGGAGCTGCCTCGCGGGTGCGGACCTTTTCCTCACGGCGCTGGTGCTCGCGGTAGGCCGGCGTTTGAAAAACGCGATCGAAGAAGCTCAGCGCGTCTGCCGGAACCGTCTGCGTGACCAAGGCACAGCTCGCGGCCGCGCAGATCATAACCGCCTGGCGCCCACGCATTCTCAAATCCATCATCATCCCACCATTAAGCCGCTATTCATGACAGGGCCGCCCTTCGGAAACCCATCGTTTCAGCAATGAAACCGGTGATTCGCACCCACATTACCCGGCAGTTCGCGCGAAGTTTAACAGTCGTTTCGCACGAGATCCGGCCTGCGTCCGGCGAAGCGGTTCACAATCGCGTTCATTGTCTCACCGATAAGGCAAACGATACGTAGCAATTGTCACCACCAAGGGGGCTTTTCGCCATTTCGCGCCCCAATGTTGCGGATCGGCAACAAGTTAACGGTCCGATTCCGCCTGCCGGAGCGTGCAACGGCGATCCTTCGCAAGAGCGGCCATGTGCACGGAGCAAGACTTGCGACACAAAGCGCCGAAAAAAATGGACTATCGGCGGCCGAACAGCTTCTCGATGTCATGCAGCTTGAGCTCGATCCAGGTCGGACGGCCGTGATTGCACTGGCCCGACATCGGCGTGGCTTCCATTTCGCGCAGCAGCGCGTCCATTTCCTCCGGACGCAACCGGCGGCCCGACCGCACCGAACCGTGACAGGCCATGGTGGCTGCGACATGATCGAGGCGTTCCCGCAGCCGGGTCGCCGTATTCCACTCGGCGATGTCGTCAGCGATGTCCCTGACCAGTCCGCGGATGTCGATCTCGCCGAGCAGAGCCGGCGTCTCGCGCACCGCCACCGCACCCGGGCCAAAGCCCTCCACCACAAGCCCGACGCCGGCGAGTTCCTCCGCCCGGTCGAGCAGCCGGTCGACGTCCTCCTCCGGCAGCTCCACCACCTCCGGGATCAGCAGGATCTGCGTGGCAACGCCATTGGCCGCCAGCGCCTGCTTCAGGCGCTCGTAGACCAGACGTTCGTGGGCGGCGTGCTGATCGACGATCACCAGGCCGTCGCGGGTCTGGGACACGATGTAATTGGCATGCAGCTGGGCGCGCGGCGCGCCCAGAGGCATGGCCTCGCGGGTCTCGTCGACGGGGATCGCATTGGCGCGGGCATCCGCGGAGGGCGTGGAAACCCCGCCGAACGCCGCCTGCTCCTCGGCCAGCCCGCCGTAGCCGCCACCCTCCGGGCTTTCGCCGTCCATTGGCCGGAAGCCGCTGGCGCGCCAGTCCGAGGATTTCACGTAGCCGGGCGGCGGATTCTGCGGATTCACATGGGCTGCTCCGAAGCCGTCGCTCGCCCAGCCGCCGCGCCGGCCGTACCCGTTGGGAGCCTGGCCGTTGGGTGCCTGGCCATTGGGGCGTGCCAGATCCATGGCTTCAAGACCGCCGGTCGAGGACGCACGGTGGCCGGCCTCCACGAGCGCGCGCTTGATGGAACCGACGAGCAGGCCGCGCACGAGCTGGCTGTCGCGGAACCGGACGTCGGCCTTGGCCGGATGCACATTGACAT
This sequence comes from Breoghania sp., assembly GCA_041596535.1. GTDB lineage: Bacteria > Pseudomonadota > Alphaproteobacteria > Rhizobiales > Stappiaceae > Breoghania. Next base: position 6,889 of record JBFHII010000011.1, read on the forward strand.
CGACCTGGTGCGGATCGAGATCGATGTCGAGAACGGCGACCGGATGCCGGTCGCGGGCCAGCACGTCCGCATAGGCGCCGCGCATGGCGCCGAGCAGCAGCTTGTCGCGCACCGGGCGGCCGTTGACGAAGAAGAACTGCTGCAGCGCATTGGCCCGATGGTAGGTCGGCAGACCGGCGAAGCCTCTCAGGCGGATGCCCTCCCGTTCGGTCTCGATCGGCATGGCGTTGTCGACGAACCCCTTGCCAAGCACCTGGCCGATCCGGGCCAGCCGCGCGTCGGGTCCGGTGGCGGCGGCAAACTCCGTGGCGGACCGGTCGGATCCGGAGAGCGAGAAGCGGATTTCGGGATGGGCCAGCGCCATGCGCTTGACGATATCGGTGATGGCCGCGGCTTCGGCCCGGTCGGACTTGAGGAACTTCAGCCGCGCCGGGGTCGCGAAAAACAGATCATGCACCTCGACACGGGTGCCACGGTTCAGCCCCGCGGGCACCGGCTCGTGCTTGCGGCCGCCGTCCACCGTGATCCCCCAGCCGTGCGGTTCGTCGGCATGCCGGGTGGAGATCGTCAGCCGTGCGACCGCGCCGATGGACGGCAGTGCCTCGCCGCGAAAGCCCAGGCTGCGGATGTCCATCAGGTCGCCCTCCCTCAACTTGGAGGTGCAATGGCGTTCGATCGCCAGCCGCAGATCGGCCTCGCGCATGCCCAGGCCATCATCGCTGACCCGCATCAAGGTCTTGCCGCCTGCCGCGGTCACGATCTCGATGCGGCTGGCGCCCGCATCGATGGCGTTCTCCACCAGCTCCTTGACCACGGAGGCGGGCCGCTCGATGACCTCGCCCGCCGCGATGCGGTTGATGACCGTTTCCGAAAGTTGTCTGACCGTCACGCGCCTGGACCTGGTTGTGGGAACACGTCGGGCCTGATCGCGCTGCGGCGCGGCTCGGCCCGTTTTCCGACCCTTGGTGATGTTACCAAGTGACAGCGTGAACATTTCCCGGTGATCATGTTTTCCGCCATTTGGTGATTTCGCCGGAGGGCGGCTTGATCTATGGTCGCGCCGCGAATCCTCCCCGATTATAGCAGATTGCAGAACCGATGAAGCTTGCCGACGAGAACCTGTTCGTCCCCGGATTGTCCGCGATTGCCGGCGGATACAAGGGAATTCTGTGCGACGTATGGGGTGTGATCCACAATGGACTGAAAGTCCACCAGGGCGCCTATGAGGCCCTGTCGCGCTTCCGCAGCGAGACGGGTGGCCGCGTGGTGCTGATCACGAACGCGCCGCGGCCGGCCGGACCGATCCACAAGCAGCTGGCCGAACTGGGCCTCAAGCGCGACGCCTACGACGCGATCGTTACCTCCGGCGACGTGACGCGTGCGCTGCTGCTGGGAACGGGCGTCAGCAAGATCATCCACATCGGCCCCGACCGCGACCTGAGCCTGTATGAAGGCACCGACATCACGCTTGTCGAGGATCCCGCGGAAGCCGGCATGATCGTCTGCACCGGCCTGGTCGATGACACCACCGAGACGCCGGACGACTATCACGACCGGTTGCGCGCGCTTGCCGGGCACGGGCTGACCATGGTGTGCGCCAACCCCGATATCGTCGTGGAACGTGGTGACGCGCTGTTCTGGTGCGCCGGCGCGCTGGCGCGCGACTACGCCACATTCGGCGGCAAGGTCTCCATCCTGGGCAAGCCGTATGCGCCGATCTACGAGACCGCCCTGGCCGAGCTTGCGGGACTGGTGGGCGAAACCGTTCCCCGGGACGCCGTGCTGGCGATCGGCGACGGCCTGCCGACCGACATCAAGGGGGCCTTCGATCAGGACCTCGACGTGCTGTTCGTCACCGCCGGCATCCACACCGCGGATTTCGGCGAGGCCGAGACGCCCGACCGGGACAAGGTCAAGGCGCGGCTTGCAGCCGAAGGCCTGAGCGTTCGCGCCGCCATCCCGCGCCTGAAGTGGTAGCAGCAAACAGCACGCCGGCCGCGGAAGTGGTGGTGTAGACGCGGAAACGGGACCGCACTGAATGCGGCCCCGCCAACCCGGTCGAAAACCGGAAATCTGAATCTGTGTGGGATGCCTGCCGGCGTCAGCCGAACAGCTTGTCGATATCGCCCTGATCGGACTGTGCCGACGCGCCGCCATCGTCTGACAGCATGGCGTCAATGTCGTCCTGGGAAACGCCTTCACCAGCAGCCTGCGGACCGTGCAGGATCAGCTCGCGCTTGCGGCGCTCCTCGGCGGTTTCCTCGACCGGATCCGCTTCGGCGTCCATGATCTTCAGCCGCTCGACGAAGGAGGTGACACGCTCGTCGATATAGGCGAGCGTGCTGACGACCTTGGAGATGCGCTGGCCCGTGATGTCCTGGAAGGCGCAGGCCTCGAAGATGGTGATCATCTTGTCACCGACGAGCGCCTGATAGGCTTCCACATCGTCGGTGTCGGCGGCCATGATGTCTTCCGCGCTCGACATGATTGTGTGGGTGGCGGCTTCCGTTGCCTCGACGATCGCGTCCAGTTCAAGACCGGCCTGCGGGATCCGGTTCTGCTTCATGTCACCGGCGCGCAGATCGACGATCTCGTTCTTCATGCGCGCGATTTCATTGGCGATCGCCTCAAGCTCCTGGCGCATCGACGGCGCATGGGAGTGCAGGAAATCCTTGAACGTGCCAGCCATGACTTCCGCCAGGCGCATCACGTCGTTCAGCGAGACATCCTCGCCGCGGGCCTTGTTCTCTTTCAGAAACTCAATCACCTCACTCAGGTGATCATTGGTCAACGCAGTCATCGTATCAACCCTCCCCCCAAAGGTTCCGGGAATCCGGCGGTGGCCGCCGGTTCAAGTCGTGCTCAAGCGGCACGAGATGCGTGTACCAGCTTGACCGGATGGCAATGAAACCGGGCGCCCAAGTTCGGTGGACGCCTGTACAGGACTCGTGGACGAGGCGCGTTACGCCCTACTCGTTGAACACGGCGTCGATCTTGCCCTTGAGGGTCTGGGCGTTGAACGGCTTCACGATGTAGTTGTTCACGCCGGCCTTCTTGGCGGCGATCACGTTCTCGGTCTTGGATTCCGCCGTCACCATGATGAACGGCGTCTTGCAGAGTTCCGCGTCCGAGCGCACCTGCTTGAGCAGTTCGTAGCCGGTCATCGGCTCCATGTTCCAGTCGGAGATGACCAGACCGTACTTGCGCGCCTTCATTTTCTCGAGCGCTTCGGTCCCGTCTGCCGCATCATCGATATCCTCGAAGCCGAGCTGCTTGAGAAGATTGCGGATAATCCGAATCATCGTCTTGTAGTCGTCCACCACGAGGACCGGCATCGTATGATCAAGGGCCATCGTCTACTCCATATGCACCCAGTTGCGCGGCCTTGGCCGATTGCGGCCGCGTTCGCGTCTTCGGACCAGAATAACAGAGATCTGCCGGTGTCCCGGCCTCCCCACGCCTGGATGCACATTATGCGAGGGTACTGAAAAGACCGTTAATAACGCCAAGATCTACGATTCCTCTTCTCAAATGCACCGAAAGCGTTATTGAGCGCGGCTCTTCGGCAAACTACGGTGCCGGTTAAATTCACTCCTTGCTTGAGGCTTCCACGTATGTCTTTGCCGCCCCTGAGAACCCTTTATTACGAGGACCTGAGCGTCGGGATGGCCGAAACCTTGAGCAAAACCGTGCTGTCCTCCGACGTGGTGGGCTTTGCGGAAGTCTCGGGCGACCGCAATCCGGTGCACCTTTCGGAGCATTTCGCCGCGACAACGCCATTCCGCACCCGCATCGCCCACGGCCTGTACACCGCGAGCCTGATTTCCGCCGTGCTCGGCACCCGGCTGCCCGGCCCCGGCGCGATCTACTTGTCCCAAACGCTGAACTTCAAGGCACCGGTTAGAATAGGCGACGTGGTCACGGTGACGGTGACAATCGCGGAGCTGATCGACCGCGGTCACCGCGCCAGGCTGAGTTGCGTCTGCACGGTCGAAGACACGGTGGTGCTGGAGGGCGAGGCCATGGTGAAGGTCCCCGCACGCGGCGAGGATGAGGACCGAGACCCGGCCTGACGCGCCCCGGCCGGTCCGGGCGTCGCGATTCCCGCGCTTGACCTTTGTCGAGGAAATCGGCACCGTCCCGCTCGACCTTCCAATCACGACCGGGAAACTCCATGCTCGATCCCGCTGCGCCAGCGCCGCAGGCCTTCCATGCTGTTACGTCGCTTGACGCCTTCCCGGAGACGTTGCGCGGTGCCGTCGTCGGCATCGGCAACTTTGACGGCGTGCATCGCGGCCACCAGGCCGTGCTCGACGTGGTGCGCGAGACCGCCAAGACGCTGTCGTGTCCGGCGGTCGCGCTCACTTTCGAGCCGCATCCGCGCACGGTGTTCCAGCCCGACAATCCGGTGTTCCGGCTCACACCGGCGCACGCGAAGGCCCTGCTGATCGAGAAGGAAGGCCTCGACGGCATCCTGACGCTGCCCTTCGACCGCGCGTTTGCCGGGCGCACGGCCGAGGATTTCGTCGACACCATCCTGGTCGAACGGCTCGGCATCGCCCACGCGGTGACCGGCTACGATTTCCACTTCGGCAAGGCGCGGGCGGGAACACCCGACTTCCTGCGCCAGGCAGGCGATGCGAGGGGCTTCGGCGTGTCCATCGTCGGACGCCTTGGCGACGAAGGCGACGAGACGATTTCCTCAAGCCGCATCCGCCAGGCGCTGGCCGACGGCGAAATCGCGCTGGCCAACGCACTGCTGGGCTATCGCTGGTTCGTCGAAAGCGACGTGATCCATGGCGAAAAGCGCGGCCGCGAATTCGGCTATCCCACCGCCAACATGAAGCTGCCTCCCGAGGCCCGTCTTGCCGCCGGGATCTATGCGGTGCAGGTCAACATCGACGACGTGCTGCATCCGGGGGTTGCCAATTTCGGCCGCCGTCCGACATTCGACAACGGCACGCCGCTGCTCGAAGCACATGTGTTCGACTTCAAGGGCGACCTTTACGGCAAACGGCTCGGCGTGACCTTCGTCAGCTACTTGCGCGGCGAGGAGAAATTCGATTCCATCGACGCCCTGGTCGCGCAGATGGACCGCGACAGCGAGGAAGCGCGTGCCGCACTCGCCTCCATACGGCCGCTGTCGCCCCTCGACCAGGCGCTTTACGATCTGCCGCACGCCCGATCCGTCTGACCAGCCGCACCGGCGGCCGGAGTGTCGAATCGCGGACGATGGCGCGCAGACCCGTCCGGCCATGTGACAGTGGCGGCTGCGGACATTTGCCGCTTTATTCACAACGCGCGCGCTGCTAAACAGCATCCCCATGTGGACCGAATTACGCCTTGCCTGCCGCACGATGGCCGCGGCGCTTGCACGAATTACCGGCCCGGCCTCCGAGTGACGCGCGATTTCCCCGCGCCGCGGAGGACCGGGACGAACCCGATCCGCGTGCGGCCCGGCCCTTCCGGCTCCCGCATCCGACCACGCCCTTTCGACCGTTGAGCATGCGACAGCGCATCCCATGACGAGCTTCATGCTTCACCGCGTCCAACCCGTCCGGCGACATTTCTCATGAACGACACGACAACTGATACGACAACCGAACAGCCGGCCCGCGATTATTCGCAGACCCTGTTCCTGCCCCAGACCGACTATCCCATGCGCGCCGGCCTTCCGAAGAAGGAGCCCGAAATCCTGGCGCGCTGGAAGGCGATGGATCTCTACAAGCGGCTGCGCGAGGACGCGGCCGGCAAGCCGAAATTCCTGCTGCACGACGGCCCGCCCTACGCCAACGGCAACATCCACATCGGCCACGCGCTGAACAAGACGCTGAAGGACATCGTCACCCGCTCCATGCAGATGATGGGCTGGGACAGCAACTACGTGCCGGGCTGGGACTGCCACGGCCTGCCGATCGAATGGAAGATCGAGGAGCAGTATCGCGCCAAGGGCCGCGACAAGGACCAGGTTCCGATCAACGAGTTCCGCCAGGAATGCCGCGATTTCGCCACCCACTGGATCGGCGTGCAGCGCGAGGAATTCCAGCGTCTCGGCATCGAGGGCGACTGGGACAACCCCTATCTGACCATGCGGTTCGAGTCCGAGGCGGTGATCGCGTCGGAACTCATGAAGTTCGCCACCTCCGGCCAGCTCTTCCGCGGCTCCAAGCCGGTGATGTGGTCGGTGGTGGAAAAGACCGCGCTGGCCGAAGCCGAGATCGAGTATCACGACTACCAGTCGGACATGATCTGGGTGAAGTTCCCGGTGAATGGATCCGGACCGCTGGGTGATGCGTCCGTCGTCATCTGGACCACGACGCCCTGGACGATCCCCGGCAACCGGGCGATCTCCTATTCCGACCGCATCGACTACGGTCTCTATGAGGTCACGGCCGCCGAGAACGACTTCGGCCCACAACCGGGTGAAAAGCTGCTCTTCGCCGACAGCCTGGCAAATGAATGCGCGGAAAAGGCCAAGCTGACGCTAAAGCGCCTCAGCGACGTTACGGCTGCGGATCTGTCGGACGTGACCTGCGCGCATCCGCTGAAGGATCTGGGCTACGACTTCGACGTGCCGCTGCTGGCTGGCGACCATGTCACCGCGGACACCGGCACCGGCTTCGTGCACACCGCACCCGGCCACGGCACGGACGATTTCGAGGTCTGGATGGACAACCGCGCCGCCATCGAGGCGCGCGGTATCTCGTCGGCCATCCCCTTCACCGTCGATGACGCGGGATATTTTACCAAGGACGCACCGGGCTTCGGGCCGGACTCCGAAGGCGGCGCTGCCCAGGTCATAACTCACAAGGGCGACAAGGGCAAGGCCAACGAGCGCGTCATCAAGGCGCTGATCGACACCAACGCGCTGTTCGCACGCGGCCGGCTGAAGCACCAGTATCCGCATTCCTGGCGCTCCAAGAAGCCGGTGATCTTCCGCAACACGCCGCAGTGGTTCGTCTACATGGACCGCGATCTTGCCGGTGCGGGTGACACGCTGCGCGCCCGGGCGCTGAAGGCCATTGACGAGACGCGCTTCGTCCCCGCGTCGGGCCAGAACCGGCTGCGCGGCATGATCGAGAACCGGCCGGACTGGGTGCTTTCCCGTCAAAGGGCCTGGGGTGTGCCGATCACCGTCTTTGTCAACAAGCAGACGTCGGAAGTGCTCAAGGACGAGGCAGTCAATGCCGCGATCTACGAGGCATTTGTCACCGAGGGCGCCGACGCCTGGTTCGCCGAGGGCGCCAAGGAACGATTCCTGGCCGGGCACGTCGACAATCCTGACGAATGGGACAAGGTCGACGACATTCTCGACGTGTGGTTTGACAGCGGCTCCACGCACGCCTTCTGCCTGGAGCGGCGCGAAGACCTGATGCCGAAGCGCAAGGTCGATGGCGGCGAGGACTATGTTCTCTATCTCGAGGGATCGGACCAGCATCGCGGCTGGTTCCATTCGTCGCTGCTGGAGTCCTGCGGCACGCGCGGACGCGCGCCGTTCGACGCGGTGCTGACGCACGGCTTCACCATGGCCGAGGACGGCCGCAAGATGTCGAAATCGCTTGGCAACCAGACATTCCCGCAGGACGTCATCAAGCAGTATGGCGCCGATATCCTGCGCCTGTGGGTGGCGTCGGGCGACTATGCCGACGACCAGCGCATCGGCCCCGAGATCCTGAAGACCAACGCGGACGCCTACCGCAAGATGCGCAACACCCTGCGCTGGATGCTCGGCTCGCTCGCCCATTACGCCGGCGAAGACGTCGCGGTGGAAGAGATGCCGGAACTGGAGCGGCTGATGCTGCACCGGCTGGCCGAACTCGATGCGGTGGTGCGCAAGGCGTATGAAGACTTCGACTTCAAGCGGGTGTTCTCGCACGTCTTCAATTTCATGACGCTGGATCTGTCGGCCTTCTACTTCGACATCCGTAAGGACGCGCTCTATTGCGACCCGGCATCCTCGGCGCGCCGCAAGGCATCGCTCATGGTCATCGAAAAGCTGTTCGGCGCGGTGGTCACCTGGCTGGCGCCCCTGATGCCCTTCACCATGGAAGAGACATGGACGTCGCGTTACGGCGAGGCGGCGGGGTCGGTGCATCTCGAGCAGTTCCCGTCGTTCCCCGCCAACTGGCGCGACGATGCGCTGGCCGCGCGCTGGGCGAAGATCCGCACGGTGCGCCGCGTGGTCACCGGCGCGCTGGAGATCGAGCGGCGCGAAAAGCGCATCGGCTCGTCGCTCGAGGCGCATCCCCAGGTCTACATCGCCGATGCCGACCTTCTGGCCGCGCTCGAAGGCCGGGACATGGCGGACATCTGCATCACCAGCCAGCTGACGGTCATCGAAGGCGAGGCGCCAGAGGGTGCGTTCACACTGGATGACGTGAAATCCGTCGGCGTGGTCCCGGCGCTGGCTTCGGGCCGCAAGTGCGCGCGCTCGTGGAAGATCCTGCCCGAGGTCGGATCCGACGCGGAATATCCCGATGTCACCCCGCGCGACGCCGAGGCGCTGCGCGAGTGGGACGCGAGCCACGGCTGACCGGCAGCAGGAGCACCCGCGCATGACCCGCCATTTATGGGGACGCTACAGCCCAACGGTGGCGTGGATCACGCTGTTCGGGCTGATCGCCGACCAGGCATCGAAGCTGTGGCTGCTGCACGGCTATGAGTTGGCGGAGCGCGGCGGTGTCGCGCTGACGCCGTTCCTCGAGATCGTGCTCGTCTGGAACCGCGGCATCTCCTACGGCCTGTTCCAGCAGGACGGGGACCTCGGCCGCTGGGCGCTGGCGGCCTTTACCGTGGTGGCCTCGGCCGGAATCTGGGTCTGGAGTGTGCGGGCGGAAACCGGGGTACAGGCCCTCGGCCTCGCCCTGATCCTAGGCGGCGCCATCGGCAACGGCATCGACCGGCTCGCCTATGGCGCGGTTGCCGACTTCGTGCATATCCATGTCGGCGACTTCTCCTGGTACGTGTTCAATCTGGCCGATGCATGGATCGTTGCAGGCGTCGCCGCCCTCCTGTATGACTGGGCTTTCGGCGGCCCGAA
>JBFHII010000012.1:0-15892 GCA_041596535.1 Breoghania sp.
CAGCCAGCCGAGTATGGCAGCCGCGAGGGCCTCGAGAAAGATCACCAGCGAGGAGAACGCGGCCGACAGATGCCCGAGCGCGAATGTCAGCAAACCCTGACCACCCGCATGGCTTACAACCGCTAGGGTGATCAGGGCCGCGACACCGACCCAGCTGAGCGGCAGATACGTGCTTTCCATCACCAGTGCCGCGGCCACCAGCAGGACCGCGGTGATCAGTGACGAGCGGAACAGCACGAGCGCGGCGGGCGCGCGGCGTCGGGCTGCGCGGATGGCGAGGAAATAGGCGCCGAAGAACGCGGAGGTGATGACGCCATAGATGTCACCGTCGAGGCGCTCGGGCGCGATCGACAGGCTGGCGCCGATCAGCGCCGCCGCCCCGAGTATGCACAGGCCGAGGCCCGCCACCGTCATGCGGCTGACGGCCTCGCCGATGAAGATGCCCGAGCCGAGCACGACCCAGACCGGCGCCATGGTGGCAAGCAGCGTCGCATTGGCGATCGTCGTGTTGACGATGGCGAGATGCCAGAAAATAAGATCTCCGGCAAAGAACAGACCCGCCAGAACCGTCGCCAGATCGAACGGGATCTGAGCAACGGTCGCGCCATCCGTGCGGCATGCAGGGGCAGCGCCGCCCGGAATGACCAGGCCCGGCGGCGCCATCTCCGGAGACCGGGCACGGGCTTTGCGCGCACGGCTCAGTTCGATGCGGCTGAGCAGCCACAGCAGCGGCAACGCGAGGACAACGCGGTAGGCCGCGCTGGTGAAGGGCCCCACCTCGGCGAAGCGCACGAAGACCGGGGATGCGCCCATGGCGATCGCGCCGCCCGCGAGTGCCGCGAAGGCGGCAATCGCAAGACCGGTGTCGGGGCTTGCGGGACCTGAGATGCTCGGCTGGCTCATGCGTAGAATCTTCGCGCAAATGGGGCTTCAGGGTGGACTGGGGAACCATTGGTATGGCAAGTGCTGACGCAGGTCACTAGGTATGACACCGTTGATGATGCAAGGCGCACAGTTCTCTCCACACCATGACGGTCCCCATGCACGCTCCCGCCGCTGATTTCCCCCCCTTTGTCGCGATCGATGGCGACCTGTCCAGCGGGCTGCTGATCATTTGCGATCATGCGAGCAATGCGCTGCCCGCGGAATACGGCACGCTGGGACTGCCGCAGAGCCAGCTCGAGCGGCATATCGGCTACGACATCGGCGTGGCGCCGTTGACGCGGCTGCTGGCCGCGCGTCTTGGTGTGCCGGCGGTGCTGTCGACCTTTTCGCGGCTGCTGATCGATCCCAACCGTGGCGAGGATGATCCGACGCTGCTGATGCGGCTGTCGGATGGGGCCATCATTCCGGGCAATGCGCGGGTTGGGCCGGAGGAGCGCGAACGCCGGCTTGCGCGTTATTACCGGCCATATCACGACCGGATCTCGCAGACCATCGACACGATGATCGCGACCGGCCGCCCGCCGGCGATCTTTTCCATCCACAGTTTCACCGCCAACTGGCGTGGCTGGCCGCGGCCCTGGCATGCCGGTGTGCTGTGGGACAAGGATCCGCGCATGAACCTGCCGTTGATCGAGGCCTTGCGACGCGATCCGGCACTCGTGGTGGGCGACAATGAGCCCTATGTTGGCGCTCTGAAGAACGACACCATGTACAAGCATGGAACAAGCCGGGGATTGGCGCACTCGCTGATTGAGGTGCGCCAGGACCTGATCGGCGACGATGCCGGTGTGGCCGACTGGGTCGACCGGCTGGCGCCGATCCTGAAGGAGCTGATGCAGCTTGAGGGCATCAACGAGGTGCGCCACTTCGGCTCGACGACGGACTGAACACAGGGAAGGTCAGGAAATGGCTGAGATGGATGAGAAAACCGTCACGGAACTCGAAGCGGCGGCATTCCGCCGGCTGGTCGCGCATCTTCGCGGTCGCACGGACGTGCAGAACATCGACATGATGAACCTGGCCGGCTTCTGCCGCAATTGCCTGTCCAACTGGTACCAGGACGCGGCCGCCGACAAAGGCGTGGAGCTGTCCAAGGCCGAAGCGCGGGAAATCGTCTATGGTATGCCGTATGACGATTGGAAGGCGCAGTATCAGACCGAGGCCACACCCGAGCAGAAGGCGGCGTACTCGGTCAACAAGCCGGATCATTGAGAGGCGCGCCGGGGCGAATGTTCTTGTTATAGTCCACTGCAATCTGCGCCGCGATCCTTGACCGCGCGGCCGCTTTCCGGCACACAACCGACCCTGAATTCCATCGCATCGACAGAGCGTCGCCAGCCCGCCGGGCGGACTGCGGGGCGCACTGTCATTCCAGCATCGATCAGGTTTTCGACGGCGCGCCGGTTGCGGTTCGCCGCAGGCTGATCCACCAGACGAGGATCCGACATCATGGCTGATACGGGCGGAGTTTCTGCTTCCGGTGGCGTTGCCGCCGACCAGTTGCGTGCTTTCGTGGAGCGCATCGAACGGCTCGAGGAAGAGAAGAAGGCGATTTCCGACGACATCAAGGATGTCTACGCGGAAGCCAAGGGCACGGGCTTTGACGTCAAGATCCTGCGCCAGGTCGTGCGCCTGCGCAAACAGGAGCCGCACGAGCGCGAGGAGCAGGAAGCGATTCTCGATCTTTACCTGCATGCGCTGGGCATGACGCCGGCTGCCAACGACGCATAGGGCGCCTCACGTTCTGTGACGATCCGGAGCGGCCCCTGCGGGGGCCGTTTCTGTTTGCTCAGGATGCCGAATTGGCCAACCGGTCGAGCTGCCTGGCGATGGCATCGCGCTGACCGGTCAGCCCCTTGTAGGCGAGTTGATCGGCGTCCAGCGCGAGCAGCTGCTGGCGCAGGCCGGAGGCCAGGCGTGCGCCATCGGGATGTGCCGCAAACGCGCTCACCGGATCGTGGTGGACACGGATGGTGAACAGGATGTCGCGGCTCTGGGGCATCCGGCGCAGGGTCTGCCGTTCGACCCGCACGAAGAGTTCATGCCTGCCACCGGCCATGCGCGCATCAAGCGAATGCGGGCTGGGATGATGCAACTCGCCGTCTCCATAGAGTGACCAGTTCAGCCGCCATACCGGCGTGTCGACGCTCAGTGTGTCGAAGATCCGCGCCACGATGCGTCCCATGCGGGCATTGTTGAACCCCGGCACGTGATCGTGAATTGCCGGTATGTCCTGCCCGAATTTCTCGGCCAGCGACCAGGACGAAGGAAAGCAGAGCGCAGCGGCCGCCAGCCGGTAGCCCGTCTCGCCGGCACGCATGATCACCAGGTCTTCCTGAACCAGCCGCGCGGCCAGCTTCAGCGGAGAATCGGCCCAGGCGCCCTTGCAGTAGGTTATGCCGGCCGGGATGACGCGGATGGTGTCGGTGTTGCTGGCATAGCGTTCGGGAAATCGCCGAGGCAGGTGATCGAGCAGAAGCGCCAGCACTTCCCGCTGTGCCTCCAGCGTGTCGTCCTGCGCGCGAAACACGGCTCTTTCATCGCGCGCGAACAGCCGGTCCTTTTCCGCCAGATGGGCGCCAAGCCGGGCGTCCGGTTCGATCCACTCCGCGAGATCGAGCGGCGCGAGACCGACGGTGAACGGCTGCTTGGAGCCGTCGTAGGGGGTGTGGGCGAGTGACATGCGCTATTCTTGGCGGCCATCGCTACGGCTTTGCAAGGGTCGATCCTTGCGAGCGGCTGCGCCGGCGGCGAGCCGATGTTCACCGGAGGCCAGGTCGCCCCGGATCGTGTCCGGGGCGCCGGCCAGCGTGCTAGTCGTCCATTGCGTCCAGTTCGTCGATCATGCGTTCGATGACCGACAGGCCCTTCTGCCAGAAGGCCGGGTCGGTGGCATCCAGGCCGAAGGGAGCAAGAAGCTCCGAGTGATGCTTGGTGCCGCCGGCCTTGAGAAGCTCGAAATACTTGTCCTGGAAGCCGCCTTCGGCCTCTTCGTAGACGGCATAGAGCGAGTTCACCAGGCAGTCGCCGAACGCGTAGGCGTAGACATAGAAGGGCGAATGGATGAAGTGCGGGATGTAGGTCCAGAACGTCTCGTATCCCTCGTGCAGGCTGATGGCCGGGCCGAGGCTCTCGCGCTGCACGTCCATCCAGATTTCGCCAAGCTTTTCACTCGTGAGTTCGCCGTTGCGGCGCTCCAGATGCACATTGCGCTCGAACGTGTAGAAGGCGATCTGCCGGACCACGGTGTTGATCATGTCCTCCACCTTGGAGGCCAGCATGACCTTGCGCCGCGCCGGATCGGTCGCGTTCTCCAGCAGCGACTTGAAGGTCAGCATTTCGCCGAACACCGATGCCGTCTCCGCGAGCGTCAGCGGTGTCGGCGCCATCAGCGCGCCGTTGGGGCCGGCAAGCACCTGATGCACCCCGTGGCCGAGTTCATGCGCCAGCGTCATGACGTCCCGCGTCTTGCCCTGATAGTTGATCAGAACATAGGGATGGGCGCTCGGCACGGTGGGATGCGCGAAGGCACCGGGCGCCTTGCCAGGACGCACCGGCGCGTCGATCCAGCCGCCGTCGAAGAAACGCCGGGCGATCTCGGCCATCTCCGGTGAGAACTCGCCGTAGGCGTCGAGAACCGTCGACTTCGCCTCGCTCCAGGGGATCAGACGCTTGTCGGCGGAGGGCAGCGGCGCGTTGCGGTCCCAGTTGGGCAAGGTCTCCTGGCCGAGCCACTTGGCCTTCATGGCGTAGTAGCGGTGCGACAGGCGCGGATAGGCCGCGCGCACGGCGTCGACCAGCGCGTCGACAACCTCACGCTCGACGCGGTTGGCAAGGTGGCGGCTGTCGGCCACATCCTCGAACCCGCGCCAGCGGTCGGAGATTTCCTTGTCCTTGGCCAGCGTGTTGGTGATCAGTGCGAAGGTGGAGAGATTGGCCTTGAAGGTCTTCGCAAGCGCTTCCGAAGCCGCCTTGCGCTTGGCACCATCCTGATCCTGCAGCAGGTTCAGCGTCGCCTCGATGCCCAGCGGCTCTCCGTCGACGTCGAATTTCTGCGAGGAAATCGTTTCGTCGAAGAGCCGATTCCAGGCGCCCCGGCCGGTTACCGATTTTTCGTGGAAAAGCTGTTCCACGCGATCTTCCAGCTGATACGGGCGCTCCTTACGGATGTCGTCGATCCACGGCTTGTAATGAGCCAGTTGGTCATTCGCCATCGCGGCTTCCAGCACGGCGTCCTCGATGCGGTTGAGTTCCAGCCCGAAGAACAGCAGATGCGTGCTGGCCGTCGTGATCCGTTCCTGGACGTCGCCATAGAATTTCTGGCGCGCGGGGTCCGTGGTGTTGCCGGAATAGACGAGACCGGCGAAGGAAATCAGCCGCCCGAGCAGTTCCTCGATCTGCTCGTAGGCGATGATCGCGTCGGCGAGTTCCGCGCCGCCGGCGCGTGCGTGGGCGTCCAGCTTGCCCTTGAAGCGGGCCTCGAAGGCCTTGCTGTCGGCGAGTGCCTTGTCGAGATCCGCGCGGACGGCGGGCGCCTCCATTGCGTCATAGAGATCGGCGAGATTCCACTCGGGCAGGGCGCCCAGATCCCCGGACGGTGCTGTGGTCGCGCCGGCAGCGGCAAAGGTCATGCGGGATTTGGAGGCATTTGTGTCGGTCGGGACCATCGATGGGAACTTCCGTGCAAGAAGATTGGGAATGTCGAATATGCCGGGCGCGCGTGCGTATCTGGAGGCGGCGATCGGGCGGCTGTCGGCCGGGAGCGCGTCCCGACAGTCCGTCGGTTGTGTGCAACATATTGGGTTGCGGCCCCATTGTGCAATCGGAAGGCGCCAAATCATTCGCGCTCGCAGGCAGCCCCGATAAGCAGTTTCTTTACCCGTAATCCTCATAATGCCCCGAAATGAGACAGTCGCCGAGCGTCGTCGTCCGGGTTCGGAATGACGGGATTGCACAAATCGCGTTGCGGCGGCGCAAGGGGATCCGCGTTTTATGAGTGGACGCATTCTGATCGTCGACGACGACCCGATCCAGCGCCGGTTGCTGGAGGAGGCCGTGAAGCGATTCGGCTACTCGGCCCGTGTGGTCGAGGATGGCGCGCAGGCGGTCGCGGTCATCACCGGACCCGAGGGCGGCGACATCGACCTGGTCATTCTCGATCTTGTCATGCCGGAACTCGATGGCCACGCGGTGCTGGCAAAGATGCGCGAAAAGGGCATTGCCACGCCGGTGATCGTGCAGACGGCGCAAGCCGGCATCGACACCGTGGTCGGTGCGATGCGGGCCGGAGCGCAGGATTTCGTGGTCAAGCCGGTCAGCCCCGAACGGCTCGAGGTCTCCATCCGCAATGTGCTGAAGGTCTCCGCGCTTCAGGACGAGATCATCCGGATCCGCAAGACGGCGGCCGGGACGCTGACATTCGATGACATCATTACCCGTTCACCCGCAATGGAACGCGTGCTGCGGCTGGGCGACCGCGCGGCATCTTCCCATATTCCGATCCTGATCGAGGGCGAATCGGGCGTTGGCAAGGAATTGATCGCCCGCGCCATCCAGGGGTCGGGCGATCGCGCCTCCAAGCCCTTCGTGACCGTCAACTGCGGCGCGATTCCCGAAAATCTCGTGGAATCGATACTCTTCGGACACGAGAAGGGCGCGTTCACCGGCGCGGCGGAAAAGCATGTCGGCAAGTTCCAGGAGGCGCATGGCGGCACGCTGTTTCTCGACGAGGTCGGAGAGCTTCCGCTCGATGTCCAGGTCAAGCTCCTGCGGGCGTTGCAGGAAAGCGAAATCGATCCCGTCGGAGCGCGGCGGCCGGTGCGCATCGATTTCCGGCTGATCTCCGCCACCAACCGCAGGCTGCTCGACCTGGTCAAGGAAGGCCGCTTCCGGGAGGATCTCTACTACCGGCTCAACGTGTTCCCCATCTGGACCCCGCCATTGCGCGACCGGTTGGAGGACATCCCGGACCTCGCGCGGCACTTCCTCGCCCGTTTCGCGGCCGAAGAGAACAAACCGCAGGTGGCGTCAATCGCACCGGAAACCATCGCGCTGCTGCAATCCTTCGACTGGCCGGGCAACATCCGGCAGCTGGAAAACGCCGTCTTCCGCGCCGTGGTGCTGTGCGACGGCACCTATTTGCAGCCCGATGACTTTCCTCAGATTCAGGCCATGCGTGGCGCGGGCGCAGTCCCCGTCAGCACGCCTGCAGGCACGTCCGGCGGTTATTCGGGAGCCGACATGATCGGTGTCGCCGCGGCGGGTTCCCCCGAGGGTCGTGGTTTGGCGGCGGGTGGGGAACCGCCTGCCGCGTCAGGCGTTGTTGATACGCGGCATGGCGATCTGGGGCAGGGCGGCTTCGCCGGTGTGGCGGAAGGCGTTGCGCCGTTCGGCTTCATGCGGGCGCTCGACGACACGGGTCACGTCAAGACGCTGGAAGCGGTCGAGCGCGACATGATCGTCACCGCGATCGATCACTATGGCGGGCGCATGGCCGAGGTCGCGCGGCGGCTGGGCATCGGCCGATCGACGCTCTACCGCAAGCTCAAGGATTATGGTCTTGACGGCTCATCCGATCAGGACGCCGCCGAGTAGGACGTTTGGTGCCGCGCTGGCGGTAATATGGACGTGATGTCGTGTTGTGATGTGCCGAACCGGATCTCCGGTGGTCCCGGTGTATCGTAACGATGGAAGCCGTTGTCCTGCAGGCGCTTGCGGGGCCGCGGCATAGACGTCTCAAGACAGGGGCGTCTCAGGACGGGAAAGACAATGATGATGCGTTCGCTGGGTGTTGCAGGCTTCTTGCTGGCGTTGGCTTTCTTGTCCGGAGCGGCAACCCTTCCCGCGAGGTCAGCGGTCCATGATGATCCCGCCCATATCGCGGTTCCCGTGCAGGATGCGGTTGCAGACGATCCTTCCGTCATTGATCCGGATGCGCGGCCCGGGGCTTCTCCGGCGGTGGAGCCTGCAGTCGAGACCGGCGCGCTGATCGACCCGGTATCGGTGGCGTTGCGCGACCTGATCGATCCGGCAGGCAGTTCCGCTCCCGGCGGTGGCGATCTGGCCGCGGTCGCCGAATTTTATCTCGAGCGGGAATGGGTGCCGGCCTGGACCCTGGATGGCCGGCTGACCGCGGCGGCTCTCGCGGTGATCGAGCGGTTGCGCCATGCCGATGAGGAAGGACTGGATCCGGACGCCTATCCCGTTCCCTCCGTGCATCTCGGCGACGGGCTTCCGTCGACGCCGATCCTTCTTGCGGAAGCGGAAATCGAGCTCTCGCGTTCGGTCGTGGCCTATGCCCGCCATGCCATGGGAGGACGCATCAAGCCGTCGACGATTTCCGGTTACCTGAAGCAGACGCCGCCGCAGATCGATGCCGTGGAGGCGCTCGATACGATCGTCAGCGCCGAAGATCCGGCGGCGGCGCTGGTCGGGTTTAATCCCCAGCACAAGGAATACGTGCGCCTGAAGGCAGAACTCGCACGGCTGCGTGCGTTGCCCGATCAGGCGGAGCGCCCGATTGCGCTTCCCGAGGGCCCGGTTCTCAAGCTCGGATCCCGCGGCCCGCGCGTTGAAATCCTGCGCAAGCGTCTGGATGTCGTCGCGTCTGAAGTGGAGGTCGACGCCGAGGTCTTCGACGCCGATGTTCAGGCCGCCGTGATCGATTTCCAGCGTGCGAATCAGCTCTATGTCGACGGCATGGTCGGGCCGCGCACACGGGCGGCCATCAATGGCGGTGACGAAGGTGACCCGGTCGCTGATGTGATTGCCAACATGGAGCGGTGGCGGTGGATGCCGCGTGATCTCGGGCGCTACTACGTCCAGGTGAATGTCCCGGAATTCATGGTGCGGCTTGTCCGCGACGGTGCCGTGCATCACGAGACCCGTGTGGTCGTCGGCAAACGCAGCAACCAGACACCGATCTTCTCCGACGAGATGGAGCATCTCGTCGTCAATCCCTATTGGAACGTTCCGCGGTCGATCGCATCGAAGGAAATGCTGCCGCGCATCCAGCAGGATCCGGTCTCGTTCTTCGCGCGGTCGGGTTACGAGGTGTTGTCGCGCGGCCGCAGGGTGCACCCGCTTGATGTGAACTGGTGGAACGGCAGCCTGAATTCGATCCGGATTCGTCAGAAGCCGGGTGCGCGCAATGTGCTCGGCCGTATCAAGTTCATGTTTCCCAACAGCCACGCCATCTATCTGCACGACACGCCGAGCAAGAGCCTGTTCAACCGGTCCGTGCGGGCGTTCTCGCATGGATGCGTGCGGGTGTTCGAGCCGATGAAGTTTGCTGATGCGCTGCTTGTCGAGGAGAGCGAATGGGATGCGCAGCGTTTGAACCGCTTGTTCGGCGGGCGGTCGCGGCAGGTGAATCTGACGCGCCACATTCCGGTTCATCTCACCTATTTCACGGCTTGGGTGGATGATGCAGGTGTGCTGCAACGCCGCCCCGATATCTACGGGCATCACCAGAAAATCATAAAAGCGCTCGGCCTTGATGTTGATGCGCAGTTAAAAACCCTTTGATTCCTGTTGCTTGTAGGGCACGATTTCCTCGCAGTGAAAAATACGGTAAATACTTCTTAACTTGCCGTGCCGTATTTTAGTCACCCTTGGGGGTGTAGTGATGTCGCGGCATCGGGTTGGTCTGACGGACCTGCTTGGCCGCGCGCGGTGAATTGCGAGACATAATTTGAGCGTTTCCCTACCCCGGTCGCTTCGAAACATCGGACGCGTGATTCAGGCTGGCGTGCGTGTCGCCGCTTGTGTGCGCTCGGTCGCCGGCATGGCCGCCGGCGCACTCGTGCTTTCGGCAGCCCTCGCGGGCGCCGCGGAAGCGTCAACGCGCTCGCTCAAGCTCTACAACACCCACACGGGCGAACGCGCCGAGATCACGTTCAAGAAGAACGGCCGCTTCGTGGCCGGCGGTTTGCGCGAGCTCAACCAGTTTCTGCGCGACTGGCGCCGCAATGAACCGACCAAGATGGATCCGGAGCTTTTTGATCTGATCTGGGACGTCTACCAGAAGTCGGGTTCAAAGGATTATATCCACGTCGTTTCCGCCTACCGGTCGCCCGCCACGAACAACATGCTGCGCAGCCGTTCGCGGGGTGTCGCCAAGTTCAGCCAGCACATGCGCGGCAAGGCGATGGATTTCTTCCTTCCCGATGTCAATATCTCGACCTTGCGCAAGATCGGCCTGCGCAAGCAGGTCGGCGGTGTCGGCTACTATCCCAAATCCAACTCGCCGTTTGTGCATATGGATACCGGCAGTGTCCGCCACTGGCCGCGCATGACCCGCAAGCAACTGGCGAGCGTGTTTCCCGACGGCATGACCGTGCATGTTCCGTCCGACGGCAAGCCGATGCCGAGGTACAAGCAGGCGCAGGCCGCGTTGCAGCGGAGTGAGCGCGATGGTGGCCAGCAGATTGTGGTGGCGACCGCGGCCCCGACGCCGACGGCCCGTATTCGTGGCGGCAACAACGAGGCGATCCGGCCCGTGCCGGTCACGCGATCGGAGACAGGCAAGGGCTTTATTGCTTCGCTGTTCTCGGGCAACGCCGACAAGAAAGGGCCGACGCCGCCCGCGAAGCTGGGTCGCGCGCCCGGCGCGATTGCGGCCGTGGTTCCGACCAGCATTCGTCCGCCGCAGAAACCTGATGTCCTTCCCGCTGCGGACGACGACAACGACGAGCCCGAAGAAACCCCTGTGGAAGCCAACGAGCCCTCGGCGGAGGAAGTGCCGATTCTGGTTGCCGCGCTGCCGCTCGCCAAGCCGCGCCCGATCGCACCCGAACCGGCGGTCGTCGCCGCATTGCCGATGCCCGCACCGTCCAATCCGCGTGACGCGATATCCGCGTTGACCGAATCCGAGGCGCCGCTGGCATCCAAGGCGACCGTGTCGCTGCCCGGGACCGAACTTGCCTATGCCTCCGCTGTTCCTCGGCCGTTGCCGCCGACCTTCGCTGGCGTGCGGTCGGCGGAAGCCGCCCGTGCCGCGCCGGCCCGGCGGCCGCTTGAGGTGGCCAGCCTTCAGGGCACCCAGGCGACGGAGTCCGAACTGCGGGCTTATGCGCCCGCCCGCCGTGCAGCAGGCGATGCGCCGCAGCCGTCGATTACGGGAAGCTTCCCGCCTGAGGCGGATCCCTTTGCGCGCTTTGCGGCGCTGCCCGGTGGCAACGAACCGCGTCTCTTGTCGGGTGACAGCTCGACGCGGACGAAGGCGTTTGCGGATCTTCGGCACCCCGATCAACGTCGTCTGACCGCCTTGATCGGACGGCCGGCGCGCATGCTGCTTGCCCATTTCGATCGTGATGTTTACGGGGCGCTTCGCACGGACCAGTTCATGGGTCCTGCCGTGGTGTCCCTGCCGATCGCCTCCGCCGAGTAATCCATCGCTGCCGGACCGTATTGCCGCCCCGACCGCGGGCTGGGATGCGGAGAGATGCGCCTTCCAGTCTGGTTTTTGCATCAGATCCGCTTATCTTCCAGGCGCCGTCTGCGGCTTGTGCCCGAGCGGACGTGCAACGAGGGATGAGACGTGATGGCGGATTCCGACAACGACAGGCCCGAACGTGACAAGGAAGCCAACCGGTTGAGCGCCCGGATGGGACGTTATGCGCGCGTCGGCGGCAATGTGGGCGGGCTGGCAGCCAAGATGGCCGGGGCGCGGCTGTTCGGCAATGATGCCGGCAAGGACGGCAATGCTGCGGACATCACCGCGTTGCTGGGTGGCCTGAAGGGGCCGTTGATGAAGGTGGCGCAATTGCTTGCGACCATCCCGGATGCGGTGCCGCCGGAATATGCCGCGCAATTCGCCACCCTGCAGTCGAGCGCACCCGCCATGGGCCGTGCCTTCGTCAAACGCCGCATGATGGCCGAGCTCGGTGCAGACTGGCAAAACCGCTTCGCTGCTTTCGACCGTGATGCCGCCGCCGCCGCGTCGCTTGGCCAGGTTCATCGCGCCCAGGCGCCCGACGGACGTGCGTTGGCTTGCAAGCTGCAGTATCCGGATATGGAATCGGCCGTCGAGGCCGACCTGCGGCAGTTGTCCCTGCTTCTGTCCGTGCACCGCCGGATGAAGCCGGCGATCGATACCCGCGAGATCGCGGCGGAGATCGGTGAACGTGTGCGCGAGGAACTCGACTATGTCCGAGAGGCGCGGCACATGGCCGCGTACCGCCGCATTTTCACCGGCGACGCGGAGATCCGGGTGCCCGATGTCTTGGACGATCTGTCGACCGGCCGGCTTCTGACCATGGGGTGGCTGGAGGGGCGACCGCTCCTCGATTTCACCGATCATTCGCTGGAACAGCGCAACAGGCTCGCACGCGTGATGTTCCGTGCGTGGTGGCATCCTTTCAGCCACTACGGAATCATCCACGGCGATCCGCACCTGGGAAATTATTCGGTCTTCGAGGACGCGGGCAATCCGGCCGGGATCAATCTGATGGATTTCGGGTGCGTGCGGATATTCCCGGCGCGCTTCGTTGCCGGCGTGGTCGATCTGTATCGCGGCCTGCAGGAGGACGATGAGGACCGCGTTGTATCCGCTTACGAAACCTGGGGCTTCAAGGGCTTGAGCCGGCCATTGATCGACACGCTGAACATCTGGGCGCGGTTCATTTATGGACCGCTTCTGGAGGACCGGACACGCGCCATCGCGGACGGGATCAGTCCCGCGGAGTATGGTCGCAGGGAAGCGTTTCGCGTCCACAAGGCCTTGAAGGAACTGGGACCGGTGACGGTGCCGCGGGAGTTCGTGTTCATGGACCGGGCGGCCATCGGCCTGGGCGGCGTCTTTCTCCATCTCAAGGCGGAGCTGAATTTCTTCCGCCTGTTCAATGAACAGATCGAGGCTTTCGACCAGCAGGTCATTGCCGGACGGCAGGCCTCGCTGCTGGCGGATGTCGGCCTCGTGAAAGACAGCACCGGCGCTTGACCGGAGTTCAACCCGGCGCCGCGATGAACCGTTCTACGCTTCGGGTTCCGGAGGGATGCACGGAGCGTGAAAACACTGTTGCCGCGCGGCAATGCGAGTTTGGATTGCCGTTCAAAGGCTTTTTGTTCTAAAAGCGTGGCAACTGCAACTTGCGACCAAAGGGTACATCATGGCTGAGAATTCTGTTCCGAGCATGGATTATGCCGAGCATGAACGGACGTACGCGGGCTTTATCGCCTTTTCAAAACTGGGCGTTGTCACCGTTCTGAACTTCATGCTCTGCCTTCTGGTTTTCGGGTTCGGCGGAGCATGGGCAAGCGTGATCGGCACCGTCGGCGTTCTGGCCTCGCTGGTTGCCTGTGCGATCGGCCTGTTCCTGGGTCAGAATGGCTGGAAGCCTGCGGCTGCCGTCTTTGTCGTGTTCGGTCTGCTGACCGTGCTGTCCGTTTCCTAAATTAATACGTAAATGGTTGGAGGGGTTATATGAAAATCGGGGTGCCGCTCGAGCGCGACGCCGTCGAGACGAGGGTGGCCGCCACCGCCGAGACGGTGAAGAAGTACATCGGACTCGGTTTCGAGGTGGTGGTGGAAAAGGGAGCGGGCAAGGCTTCCCGCATTCCGGACGCTGACTACAGGGACGCCGGTGCGAAGATCGCAGCGGATGCAAGCGCCACGCTCGGCGATGCGGATGTCGTCCTGAAGGTCGGCCGTCCGGCCGCCGATGAGCTGAAGCTCATGAAGAAAGGCGCTCTCGTTTTTGCAATCATGGACCCCTTCGGCCATGAAAAGGACGTCAAGGCCATGGCGGCGGCCGGCGTGGCCGGATTCGCCATGGAATTCATGCCGCGGATTACCCGCGCGCAGGTCATGGACGTCCTGTCCAGCCAGGCGAATCTCGCCGGCTACCAGGCGGTGATCGATGCGGCCGAGGAATATGACCGTGCGTTGCCGATGATGATGACCGCGGCCGGTACGGTACCGGCGGCGCGCGTCTTCGTCATGGGCGCCGGCGTTGCCGGCCTGCAGGCCATTGCCACGGCGCGCCGCCTTGGGGCATCCGTTTCGGCTACCGATGTGCGGCCCGCGGCCAAGGAACAGGTCGAATCTCTGGCGGCGAAGTTCATCGCCGTGGAGGACGAGGAGTTCAAGCAGGCCGAGACCGCCGGCGGCTACGCCAAGCAGATGTCCGCGGACTACCAGAAGAAGCAGGCGGAACTGGTCGCGAGCCACATCGCCAAGCAGGACATCGTCATCACCACCGCTCTGATCCCGGGGCGGCCGGCGCCGCGCCTGGTCACCAAGGAGATGGTGCAGTCCATGCGGCCGGGTTCGGTGCTGGTCGATCTGGCGGTCGAGCGTGGCGGCAACGTCGAAGGCGCGAAGCCCGGCAAGGTCGTCAAGGTCGGCGACGTGAAGATCGTCGGGCACCTCAACGTGCCGGGTCGCATCGCGGCCACCGCATCGGCGCTTTATGCCAAGAACCTCTTTGCCTTCGTCGAAACCATGGTCGACAAGGAGGCCAAGAGCCTCACCGTCAACTGGGAAGACGAACTCGTGACGGCAACGGCGCTGACGCGTGATGGCGCGGTCGTCCATTCCGCCTTTGCCGAGAGCAAGCCCGCATCCGCGGCGCCGGCCGAGGCAAAGACAGAGGGGGGTGAATAATGGCGACCATGACGTCCAGTGAGGCCCTGGAGCGGGCCCGGGCGGCGGCGGAAGCCGCCAAGGAGGCGGCCGAAGCCGCGCAGAGCGCGGCCCATGCGGCCCAGACCTATGCGGACCAGATCGCCAGCGGAATTGACGGCGGCGCGGCTGACGGCCTTGCGGCCGCGGCCCATGCGGCCAGCGGCGGGGTCATCGACCCCTTCGTGTTCCGCCTGTCGATCTTCGTTCTCGCGATCTTCGTCGGCTATTTCGTGGTGTGGTCGGTAACCCCGGCGCTGCATACCCCGTTGATGTCGGTTACCAATGCGATCTCCTCCGTGATCGTCGTCGGCGCGCTGCTCGCGGTCGGCGTCGATGCCGCGGGAGGCGCGGGCGCCGAATGGGCGCGCGGCTTTGGTTTCGTAGCCCTTGTGCTTGCAGCTGTGAACATTTTCGGTGGCTTCATGGTCACCTCTCGCATGCTCGCAATGTACAAGAAAAAGTCGTGACGGGGGGACGCTGAACATGTCTGCGAATATCATTGCGCTTCTCTATCTCGTCTCCGGGGTGCTGTTCATCCTGGCACTGAAGGGCCTGTCACACCCCGAGTCGTCGCGTCGCGGCAACATCATGGGTATGGCGGGCATGACGATCGCCATCCTGACCACGCTGTTTGCCGCGGCTCCCGGGGGAATGGGCTGGGTGCTGATCCTGGTCGGCCTCGCGCTGGGCGGCGGCTTCGGCGCGATCGTCGCCAAACGCATCCCGATGACGGCGATGCCGCAGCTCGTGGCGGCGTTTCACTCGCTGGTCGGCATGGCCGCGGTGCTGGTGGCCGCCGGCGCGCTCTATGCGCCTGCAGCCTTCGGCATCGGCAATGTCGGCGAGATCCACGGCGCGAGCCTGGTTGAAATGTCGCTTGGCGTCGCCATCGGCGCGATCACCTTCACCGGTTCGGTCATCGCCTTCCTGAAGCTCGACGGCCGCATGTCCGGCGCGCCGATCATGCTGCCCGGGCGGCACATGATCAACGCGGGTCTCGCGATCCTGATGGTGGTGCTGGTCGCCATTTTCGTCGGCAACGAGAGCCACACGTTGTTCTGGGCGCTTACGGCGGTCGCGCTGCTGTTCGGCATCCTGATCATCATCCCGATTGGCGGCGCCGACATGCCGGTGGTTGTCTCGATGCTCAACTCCTACTCGGGTTGGGCGGCGGCCGGCATCGGCTTCACGCTGGGCAACACCGCGCTGATCATCACCGGCGCGCTGGTCGGCTCGTCAGGTGCGATCCTCAGCTACATCATGTGCAAGGGGATGAACCGTTCGTTCTTCAGCGTCATCCTCGGCGGCTTCGGGGGCGAG
>JBFHII010000013.1:0-15800 GCA_041596535.1 Breoghania sp.
GAAGCTCGAAGGAATCCGATTCGATCTTGATCGCGAAATGCAGGTCGCGTTGCGCGGCCGCCTCCTCGAGCAGTTGGCGTGAGCCGTAGCGCCGATCGGGCATGGCAAGCGGGTAGCCGGCGAGATCGGAGAAACGCACGATATCGCGTTGCGCCAGCGGGTGGTCGCTGCGCATGAGCGCCATCGTGCGCTGCGGCATGCTTGCCAGTTGCTGCACCGCGGGGGAGAGCGACGGCCGGTAGGCGATCGCGATGTCGGCTTCGAAATTGATCAGCGCATCGACGGCGTGATCGTGGTCGGTGACCTTGGTGCCGAAGGTGATCAGCGGGTACCGCTTCTGGAACCGGGTGATCTGGGTCGGCAGATAGTCGCAGATCAACGCCTGGCTGCAGGCGATGTCGATGTGGCCCCGGCGGAGCCCGCGCAGGTCTTCCAGCGCCGATTTCAGCCGGTCTCCCTCCGCAACCTGGGTGCGCGCGAAGCGCACGAACACCTCCCCCGCGGACGTCAGCCGCACGCCTCTGGGCCAGCGCTGGAACAGGGGCGTTTCCAGTTCCGCCTCAAGGTCCTGGATGCGCCGGTTGAGCGCGGACGAGGTGATGTTGAGCCGCTCCGACGCACCGCGGATCGAGCCGGCGCGGGCGACCTCCAGAACGTAATGCAGGACCTGCTGGTAACGCATTGGCATGGATCAGTGACACCTTTTTTGCAGCGCTTCGCCGTAAAACTAGCACTATTCGGCAGCAGCTGCGACAGCCTAGTCTCATGGGTGACACCGCCGTGCGCGGATATCGACAGCCGGGAAGGGTGCTTCGGAGCGCCTGCCTGGAGGAGCGATACCAATGCCAAAACCCGTGATCAGTCTTGTTCGAGCCGTGCCGGAACCCGCCGTGGTGCGTATCGCGGGCGAACCGGCCGACGTTGAATTTGACCTCGCGCGTACCGCCCTGATCGTCATCGACATGCAGAACGATTTCGGCCATCCCGACGGCTGGTTCGGCAGTCGCGGCATTGCTAGCGATCAGGTGCGCGCGCTGTGTCCGGCAATCAACGGGCTGACCGCCGCGCTGCGCGGCGCCTCGGTGCCGGTGGTCTGGCTCAACTGGGGCCTGGACCCCGATCTCGCCGATATGCCGCAGGCGATCCTGGATCGTGGCGGCGCCTTCGGGCATGCGCCGACCTATGGCGATCCGTCTCCCTCCGGCCGTGGCCGCATCCTCGTGAAGGGAGAATGGGGCGCGAAGCTTCTCGACACGCTCGAGCAGGATCCCGCGGACATCGAGGTGCACAAGAACCGGCTTGGCGGCTTCTTCCACTCGCGCCTGGATGCCGTGCTGCGCAAGCGCGACGTCACGACCCTGCTGTTTGCCGGCGTCAACACCGATCGTTGCGTGTTCTCCACCCTGCAGGACGCGGGGTTCCTTGGTTACGACTGCGTGCTGCTGTCCGACGCGACCGCAACATGCTCCAGCACCACGACCCGCGATGCCGTGACGGAGGTGATCACCCTCCTGCACGGCGTTGCGGTTTCTACCGGCGACCTCCTCCCCGCCGTCTCCGCCCTTGCCTCACGGCAAGACAGCCTCTGAAACCGATACACGTATGGTTATGACCTCATGAACAGATTCTGGAATCCGGCCGCTGCCGTCGCGCTGACCGTCGGAGTCGCACTCGCCGGCATCGCGCCGGCTGCGGCAGAAAACACCCCAGTCAAGATGGTTCTCAACTGGAAGTACCAAGGCCCGCAGGGCTGGTTCTTCCTTGCCCAGGACCGTGGCTACTTCGCCGAGGAAGGCATCGACCTGACAATGGATCAGGGCAACGGCTCGGGCGCCGCCGTGCCGCTGGTCGCCAACGGCACCTATGATGTGGGCTTCGGCGACATCAACGCCCTGGTGCGGCTCGTGGCCACCCAGGAGGGCGACATGCCGCGTGCGGTCTTCACCATGTACAACCAGCCGCCCTTCACCATCGCGGTCAAGGCCGACAGCGACATCAACACGCCGGCCGATTTCGCGGGTAAGACCCTGGGCGGTGCTGCAAATGATGGCGCGCTGAAACTCTTCCCGGCCTTCTGCTCCGTCGCCGACCTCGACTGCTCGACCATCGAAATCACCAACATGCAGCCCAATCTGCGCGAGCAGATGCTGATGAAGGGCCAGGTCGACGGCGTCTTCGGTTACGTCAACACGATTCGTTTCAGCGCCATGCTGATGGGCGTGGATGCCGAGAAGGAGCTGCGTTTCATCAATTTCGGTGACTACGGCATGGACCTTTACTCCAACGGCATCATCGTCAGCCACGCACTGCTGACCGAGAAGCCCGACGTGGTGAAGGGCCTGGTACGTGCCATCAACAAGGGCGTGAAGGATGCGCTCGCCGATCCGGAAGCCGCGGTTGCCGCGGTCGCCAAGCGCGAGCCGCTGCTCAATCCTGAGATCGAACTGGCACGCTTCAAGGCCACCGTCGCCGACGAGATGGGTCATCCAGAAGTCGCCACCATCGGCTTCGGCGCCGTGGACGACGAGCGGCTCGCCAAGTCGATCGAGATTCTTGTCGAGGCCAACGACCTGCCGCGTACGCCCACGATATCGGAAGTGTTCGACCCCAGCTTCCTGCCGCCGATGGAAGAGCGGATCACCGATCTCTCCATCGACTAGGACGTCGTTTCCGGCGCGGCCTTTGCAGGACCGCGCCGGAGCCCCTGGCCATGCGGCCTTTGCCTCACAGGAATTATGGAAATGGATCTCGAGCTTCAGGACAAGGTGGCGCTGATCACCGGCCCTGCCAAAGGTATGGGCGCGGCGATCACCCGGGCGTTTGCCGCCGAAGGGTGCAGGCTTGCGCTGGTCGGGCGCGATACCGCGGCGATCGCACCGCTGCAGGCGGAACTCGCCGCCCAGGGCGCGACCGCGATCATGCTGGCCTGCGACCTCAGCGATGCGGTGCGCTGCGAGGCGGTTGCCGGGGAGGTCGTCGACCGGTTCGGCAGTCTCGATATCCTGATCAACGTGGCCGGCGGCTCCGGCCCGATCGGCAAGACCGGTGCCGAGACCACGCCTGAGGAATTCGACAATATCGTCACCGTCAACATGAACGGCTGCTTTCACATGATGCGCGCCGTCGTGCCGGCCATGAGCGCCCGGCGCTATGGCAAGATCGTCAATGTCGGCGGCACCTTCGGGCTGCGCGGACGCGCCGGCCGGATGGCCTATTCCGCCTCCAAGTGGGGCCTGCGCGGCATCACCAAAAGCTTCGCGCTGGAGGTCGGTTCCGACAACATCAATGTCAACTACGTCGCCCCGGGCATGGTCGATGGCGCGCGCTTCCGCGACAAGGTCTGCCGCAACATGGCGCTCGAACTCGGCATCTCGGAAGCCGAAGCCGCCGAGCGGCATGCCGCCGATTATGCGCTGCGCCGCATCACCCGGGACACGGATGTGGCCAACGCCTGTCTGTTTCTCTCCAGCGATGTCTCCCGCCAGATCACCGGCGCCGACCTGCCCGTCGATGGCGGGTGGGCCGCGCTGTAGGACCATCCATGACACACGATACAACCACCGCCGATCTCGTCATTCACAACGGCATGATCGTGACCGCCGAAACGCGGTTCTTCGCCAGCATTGCCATCAAGGCCGGCAAGATCGAGGCGATCGGCGCGGCGGCATGCATGCCGCCGGCGTCTGAAGTGCTCGATGCAACCGGGCTCGCGATCCTGCCCGGTGCCATCGATGTGCATGTGCATTTCCGCGATCCGGGATACGAGCACAAGGAGGACTGGGAGAGCGGAACGGCGGCCGCGGCCTATGGCGGCGTTACCACAGTGTTCGACATGCCCAACACCATTCCCACCGTTGCGACACCGGAGGTTCTCGCCGCCAAGCATGACATCGCCTCCGCCAAGGCGCATGTGGACTACGGCCTCTATGCGGTGCTTGGCGAGGAATCCATCGACCATATCGACGGCCTGATCGAGGGCGGTGTCATCGGCTTCAAGCTCTATATGGGAAACACGTTCGGACGCATTCCGTCCCCCTCCACGGGCCTGATGCTGGAGTTGTTCGAACGGGTGGCGCCGACGGGCAAGCGCGTCAGCCTGCACGCGGAGACCAATTCGGTGATGGAACGACGCGAAACCCGGCTGCGGGCCGCGGACCGCAACGAGCCGCTGGCGCATCTCGCCTCGCGACCCGCCGTGGTCGCCGTCGAAGCCGTCGAGCGGGCCGCGACGCTTGCGGAGTGGACCGGTGCGCGCATTCACGTGCTGCATATCTCCTCGAAGGAGGAACTGCGGCCGCTTGCCGAGGCGAAGGCGCGCGGAGTCGACATCACCGGCGAGACGGGACCGCACTATCTCATGCTGAGCACCGACGACTATCCGCGTTTCGGGGGTGTCATCCGCGTCAATCCGCCGGTGCGCGAGCCGGACAACCAGGAGCCGCTGTGGGCTGCGCTGGCCGACGGCACCATCGACATGGTCGCCACCGACCACGCGCCCCACACGCCGGAGGAAAAGACCCGGCCGGTGATCTGGGATGTCGATTGCGGCTTTCCCGGTGTCGAGACGCAGATGCCCCTGATGCTGACGGCGGTGGCCGAGGAGCGGCTGACGCTTGAGGACTATGTCCGTCTGAGTTCCAGGGCGCCGGCGGAGATTTTCGGCCTGTACCCGCACAAGGGATCGCTGACGCCCGGCGCGGATGCGGATCTGGCGCTGGTCGATCTCGATCACGCCTGGACGATCGACGACGCCACGCTGCATTCGCGCTCGAAAGCGTCTCCGTGGCATGGGCGCCCGGTGAAGGGGCTGGTACGGCACACCTTGGTGCGCGGCACCTTCGTGATGCGCGACCGGGAACTGGTTGCCGCGACAAAGGGCACAGGCCGCCCGGTGCATGGCTTGCAGAGCATGCCGGAACCGACGCCGCGCAATACCGACAAGACGTTGGCCGCGATCACCGGAGAGGACACGATATGAGCATTGCCTTGCAGACAGCTCCGGCGCAGGCAGAGATCACGAGCGCCCGTCCGCCCCTGATCGTCGAACTGGACAACGTCAGCGTGCGCTTCGGCTCGGGCGACCGTGAGGTGACCGCGCTTGCGCAGACCAACCTGAAACTGAAACCGGGGGAGTTCACCGCGCTCGTCGGGCCATCCGGCTGCGGCAAGTCGACGATCCTGAAGCTCACGGCGGGAACGCTTGATCCGACCGTCGGCAACGTGCTTATCGCCGGACGCGAGATCGGCGCCAACCGCGTGCGCATCGGCATGGCGTTCCAGAACCCGACGCTGCTTCCGTGGCTCAACGTGCGCGACAACGTCATGATGCCGCTGAAGATCGTGCCGCCCTTCCGGCACGATTTCCGTCGCAAGCGGAAGGGCGAATATGCCGATCGCGTCGACGCGTTGCTCGACGAGGTCGGTCTGACCGGGTTCGGCGACAGTTTTCCCTGGCAGCTTTCCGGCGGCATGCAGCAGCGCGCATCGCTGTGCCGGGCGCTGATTCACGAACCGACATTGCTGCTGCTCGACGAGCCGTTCGGTGCGCTCGACCAGTTTACCCGCGAGGAACTCTGGGAGGTCATGCAGAAGCTGTGGCTGGCGCAGAAGCCGACCGTGCTTCTGGTGACCCATGATCTGACAGAGGCGGCCTATCTGGCGTCGCGCATCTGCATCATGCAGGCCCGCCCCGGCCGGATCATCACCGATCAGCCGGTCGATTTCGCCCGGCCGCGCACGATCGGCATGACCGCCACGCCCGAGTTCGTAACCCTCAAGGACAACCTGCGCACGGCGATCGTCTCGGCGCGGGCAACAGGTGCATGATCATGACCGAGCACGCCCGCCGCCGACTGCTGTCATTCCTGTGCATTCTCGGCTTTTTCGTCTTCTGGGAACTCCTGTGCATCGGCCTTGCCATCAGCGAACTCGTGCTGCCGCGGCCAAGCGCCATTCTCTATACCCTGGTCGACCGGTTCCCGGCCATCCTGCCGCATGCCCTGCAGACCATCTACACAACGATTCTCGGGTTCGGTCTCGGTATTCTCATCGGGCTGTGTCTGGGCATGCTGATCGGTTCATCACGGCTCGCCTATGATGTGGGCTATCCGTTGCTGGTCGGCTTTTCCTCGATCCCGAAGGTGGCGCTGGTGCCGATCCTGGTGCTGTGGTTCGGGGCCGGTACGGTGCCGGCGGTGCTGACCGCCATGGTGATGTCGGTGTTCCCGATCGTGGTGAATGTGGCCACGGGACTTGCCACCACCGAGCCGGAGCTCGAGGACGTGATGAAGACACTCGGGGCATCGAAGCTGGAGATCCTGTGGAACGTCAGCCTGCCGCGCACGATGCCGTACTTCTTCGCCTCGCTGAAAGTGGCGGTGACGATGGCCTTTGTCGGTACGGTGATCGCCGAGACGGTCGCCTCCAACAAGGGCATCGGCAACCTGATGATGATCGCCTCCTCCAACTACAACGTGCCGCTGGTCTTCTCCGGGTTGTTCGTGCTCTCGGCGCTGGGCGTGACGTTGTATGTCATCTTCTCGCTGATCGAGGCCCGCGTGACCGGCTGGACCACGCGCCGCGACGATTTCTCCATCGCGGGTTGATTGGCTCTGATTGCGTGGGCTGAAGAGCGCCGTTCCGCCATCCGACATTCCTGAAAAGAAAGCACACCTATGTCAGACGACCTGAAGATCACCGCGGGCCCGTTTACCTTTGCCGCGCGGCTGGAAAGCGCCCTTGCGCCCAACACCTGCGAAATTTTCCGCAAGCACCTGCCGTTCAAGAGCCAGCTCGTGCACGTGCGCTGGAGCGGCGAGGGCGTCTGGATCCCGCTCGGCGAACGGGATTTCGGCCTCACCTACGAGAACCACACCAGCCATCCGGCGCCGGGTCAGTTCATCTTCTATCCTGGCGGCATCAGCGAGACGGAAATCCTGCTGGCCTATGGCGGCGTCGCGTTCTCCTCCAAGATGGGTCAGCTCGCGGGCAATCACTTCATTACGGTGACATCGGGCCTGGAAAACCTGCCCGAACTGGGCCGGCTGGTCTTGTGGGAAGGCGCCCAGGACATCGAGATCGCCCTGGCCTAGGCATTTCGCCAGAGCGTCTGGCCACAGCATTCCGGCGCCGGGGGGAGCCCTTTCATCGCATGTTGAACAGCTCCTGGTGGAAGCGCTTCCCGACGTCGAAGCCCTGCGCGGCGAAATCCTTGCGCAGCGCTTCGCCGAAGCCCGCCGGGCCGCAGAACCAGATGCTGGCCTCGCGCCAGTCCGGAACCTCGGCGCGGATGCGCTCGCCGGTGAGAAACCCGTCGCGGGAATCCACCAGGACATGCAGGTGAACGTCGGCGCCCGCCGCATCGGCGGTAAGCTTGCTAATGGCCTCTTCGTCGTAGTCCGCCGTGCTGTGGAACAGATCGTACGCCTGTTCCGGCTCGGGCTTTCCGGCGGCGCGCTGGAGCGCGATGTGCTTCATCCGCGCCACGAACGGCGTGATGCCGATGCCGCCACCGATCCAGATCTGGCGCGGGCAGCCGTCATCGAACGTGAAGCAGCCGTAGGGGCCCTCGAGTTTCACGCTTTGCCCCACCTTCAGCGTGTCGCGAAGCCGGCTGGTGTGGTCGCCCAGTTCCTTGGTGATGAAGGTGATCCGCGGATCGTTCTCGTTCCATCCGGACGCAATGGTGTAGGGGTGGGCGCCTTCCGACGCGTCGGAGGTGGCGAAGGCGAACTGACCGGGCTTGTGGCCGGGCCAGCCCGCCGGCACGTCGATCTCGGTCTCCAGCGTGTGAACGCCCGGAAGATAGTGCAAGGAGGCGATCGTTCCGTGCACTTGGCGTGTGACGCCGACACGTCGGATGAGGACGATGACGGCGGCCCAGGTTCCGTAACCGAGCAGCCCGGCCATCACGATGCCGAGGGGCGACATCCAGGTATCGAAATTCATCAGCACGACCGCGTGATAGACCAGCACCAGATAGGCGACCGCCAGCAGGCGGTGCGTCTTGTAGAAATAGCGGTACGGAAAATACCTGATCAGCGCCAGGATGATCAGGATGACCGCGGCGTAGAACGCCCATTCGCCCAGCCCCTCCGCCGGGCTGCGCTGGGTTGCGAGCAAGGCCTGCACGGGATTGTCGAATTCGGGCCGCGCGCCACGCTCCGGCCGGGCGACCCAGCCGAAGCCGACCGCCCATTTCACGCCCTGCACCCACAGCCAGTGAACCACGGACACGACGAGTGCCGTGATGCCCAGCCACTTGTGCAGCCGGTACATCTTGTCGAGGCCGCCGAACCAGCGCTCCGGCCATCGCGGGCGCAAGGCCAGGATCATCGCCACGCTCATGCAGCCCATGGCGATGATGCCGCTGTACTGGATCATCAGCGATCGCAACGCGAACAGGTTCGCGGCCTTGAACACCGAAGGTTCCATGGAGAGCCAGAGCAGGCTCATGAGAACGAGAAGGCCAATCAAGGTGCGCCTGATGGTCCGCATGTGATCCCCTTTGCGTCGATCCGTCTTTGCTGGCATCCGTGTATCGGGAAAACCGGGACGGCTCGTTGACTGTGATCAAATGACGGATCGAGTCCGGCGACCGCCGCGATGTCTGATCGCGACGCTTGATCGCGACTAGCAGCAGGCGGCGAGCATCTTCTGGCGGAGCCAGATGTGTTTCGGATCGGTGTCGAACCGCCGGTGCCAGATGAGATCGTGCGAGATCGGCTCCATCTTCAGCGGCACCGGATAGGTCGCCAGATCGAAGTGGGCGGCGAAATAATCGGCCGTGCGCTGGGTGAAGACTCCGATCATGTCGCTGCGCTGCAGCAGGTTGGGCGCCATGGTGAAGTTGGTCAGCGACATGCCCGAGCGACGCGTCAGCCCCTCGCGGTTGAGGATCGCGTCGAAGGCCGCCTGCCGGTTGCCGCTCGAACTGACCACGAGGTGCGGAAACGACAGCACCATCTCGATGCTCGGCGGCCCATGATGCACCAGGATCGGGTGGTCCTTGCGGCACAGGCAGGTGAAGGCTTCCGTGTTGGCGTACTGGCGGTTGATCGTCGGCGGCAACTGGTCGAACCAGCCGAGCGCCACGTCGATCTCCTGATCCTCGATGAGCTGGATGGCGCGGCCCCGGTCCGTGGTCCTGAGATCGATCGAAATTCCAGGCGCGATGTTTCTTATTTCCTCCAGAAACGGCAGGATGACCGGCAGGCTCAACCGGTCGGGTGCGCCGATCACGAACCGCACGTTGGCGCTGTGCGGTGAGAATTCCTCCTCCTGATAAAGGCAGTCCTGGGAAAGCTGGATGATTTCCGAGACCGATTTGTGCAGTTCGATGGCGCGCGGCGTCGGCGCAAGTCCCTGCGGCGTGCGCACATAGAGCGGATCGTTGAACAATTCGCGCAACCGCTTCAACGAGTTGGAAATGGCGGATTGGGTTCTGCCGAGACGCGCGCCGGTGCGCGTCACGCTGCGCTCCGCCATCAGCGTGTGGAAGACGACGAACAGGTTCATGTCGAACGTGTGCAGATTCATGGTTCTCGGGCCTCATCATCATTCCTGATGATGTTTTAGAACACGAACATGAATTTGCATAATGTATTTGACCTGACTACCGTGCGGCCGTCTCTTGCCGTCTGGGGGAGGGGCCGGTGTTCGCACGGGTCTCTGGCGGCGTATCGAAGACGCCGTCGAACAGCAACGAGCCAACGACAATCGGGGAGCGAGGGTGACAATGAACGGCTCTGTAACAAGCAGTCGGTTTCACAACGGATTGATTGCCGTTCTGGCAACGCTCATGTCCGTTGCCTGCATTCTTTGGAACATCGAAGCACCCACGCGCCTGGGCGTCGCCATCCTGGTTGAGCAGTATCTGGCGCTGCAACTCGGCCTCGCCCTGACGATCTGTTTCCTGCGCTTCGGCTGGAAGGGCAAGGAAAAGGCGGCCGTCGGGCTCATTGACGGCGCGATCGCGCTGACGTGCTTTGTGGTGCTGATGTATGCCGCCTGGGACTTCTCCTGGCTGCTGTCGGAGCAATTCTACCGGCCGTGGCAAATCACCGTCATCGGCGCGGTTGTCACCGTCGCGGTGATGGAAGGCATTCGCCGCCGCTCCGGTTTGACGCTGTTTCTGATTGTCGCCGTCTTCCTCGTCTACTCGCTGTTCGCCGACAAGGTTCCGGGTGATTTGATCGGCAAGGAACTGAGCCCGGTCCGGCTCGTGCAATATGTCGGCTTCGACCCGTCCGCGGCCTTCTCGACGCCGCTGCGGGTCGGCACCGTCATCGTTCTGCTGTTCGTGTTCTTCGGCAAGCTGCTGTTCGCGGCGGGTGGCGGCACCTTCTTCACCGATCTCGCCATGGCGGCAACCGGACGCACGCGCGGCGGCAGCGCCAAGATCGCGGTGATGGGCTCGGCGCTCTTCGGTTCGATCTCGGGCTCCGCGGTCTCCAACGTGGTGACCACGGGCGTCGTGACGATCCCGCTGATGCAGCGCGGCGGCTATTCGAAGAACGATGCCGGCGCGGTGGAAGCCGTCGCGTCGACCGGCGGCCAGTTGATGCCGCCGATCATGGGCGCCGCCGCGTTCCTGATGGCCGAGTTTCTCGACATTTCCTACATGACGGTGGCGAGCGCCGCCCTGGTGCCGGCGCTTCTCTACTACGTATCGGTCTTCGTCCAGGTGGATCTGATCGCCGGTCGGGACAATATCGCGCAGTCCGATGAGGAACTGATGAGCGTCGGCGAGGTCATGCGTGCCGGCTGGCACTTCCTTGTCCCGTTTGCCGTACTGCTCGGCGCGCTGTTCTGGTTGCGGTTCGACCCCGAGGATTCGGCCCTGATGGCGTCGATCGCCATCGTGCTCGTCGGCTTCATTCGCGGCTATCGCGGTGACAGGCTGACGTTCCGGACACTCCGGCATGTGTTCGTCGACACCGGCGTGTCGATGGTCGACCTGATCATGATCGTCACGGCCGCGGGCTTCGTCATCGGAATTCTCAACATCACGGGCCTTGGCTTCGCGCTGACCTTGATGCTGGTCAATTCGATCGGCTCGAACCTGTTCCTGCTGCTGCTGGCGGCGGCGGTGATCTGCACGATCCTCGGCATGGGCATGCCCACCTCGGGCGTCTATGTGCTGCTCGCCGCCCTGGTGGCGCCGTCGCTGGTTCAGGCTGGCGTCACGCCCATCGCGGCCCATCTGTTCATCCTGTATTTCGGCATGATGTCGATGATCACCCCGCCCGTGGCGCTGGCCGCCTTTGCGGCCGCGTCGATCACCAAGGCGGATCCGCTGTCGACCGGACTGGCGGCGATGCGGATCGGCTGGGCCGCCTACTTCATCCCGTTCATCTTCGTGGCCTCGCCGGCGCTGCTGCTGGAGGGGAGCTGGGTCGAGATCATCGCGGCGGGTGCCATGTCGGCGGTCGGCATCGCGGCGATCAGTGCCGCGATGGTGGGATATCTGCACGAGCGGCTCGGCCTGGGTCTGCGCTTCGTCATTGGCGCGCTGGGCTTCGGTGCCCTGCCGATCCGCTATCTGCCCGAGGAACTCGAACTGCTGCATCTGGCCAGCATGGTCGCCGTCGTGGCGCTGACGATCGGGTTGTTCGTTCTCAAGCGAGGAAGCGTGCGCGCGAAACAAGTCAACTAGCTGTAATCAAGGGAGGACTTTATATGAAACATCTCACCAAAGCACTGATCGGCGGCCTGCTGGGCGGCCTCATGACCACGGGGCTCGCATCCGCTCAGGTCGTCTCCATCGCCACCGGCGCGCAAGGATCGCTTGCCTATAACTCCGGGCAGGCGATTGCCAAGGTCGCCAATGAATTTGGCATCACCGCGCGTACGCAGCCGCTCGTCGGCTATCTGCCGCTGATCAACAACGGCGAGGTCGACTTCGGCTTCTCCAATGGCGTCGAGGCCGAATTCGCGCTGACCGGCACCGGCAACTACGACCGCGCGCACCCGAACCTGCGGCTCGTCGGGATGATGTTTCCGCTCACCACCGGCATCATGGTGCGGGCCGACAGCGGCATCCTGACCATCGCGGACCTGAAGGCCAAGGCGTCCGAGCTCAAGATCGCCTCCGAATATACCAAGTCGACGATCATCCCCTATTACATCGGCGGCGGACTGGCCAACGGCGGCATGACCTACGACGATTTCCAGAATGTTCCTGTGTCCAGCTTCGTCGCAGGCATCAACGCACTCGGCGACGGCCTTGTCGACGTCGCGCTCGTCAGCCTCAACAACGGCGCGGGCAAACAGGTCGAGGCGAAGCTTTCCGGCAGTGGTGGCCTGCAGTATGTGTCTCTGGACAACTCGCCTGAAGGCGTTGCGGCATTCAAGAAATTCCTGCCCGCCGGCAACATCATCTCCATGCAGGCAAACGAGAAGATCCCGGGCCTGAAGCAGGCCGCCAACATCATGCAGGTTCCCTGGATGATGCTGACAAGCGCCGATACTTCGGATGATCTGGTCTACAAGATGACCAAGGTCGTGGCCGAGAACAACGCCGCTTTGAAGGCGAGCTTCGGCGCGTTCGGAAATGCCAAGCCCGAGAAGATGGCGCCGGCCAATGGCGTACCCTATCATCCTGGCGCGTTGAAATATTACGAGGAAGCCGGCATCACGGTCGGCGAATAATCGGCATCCGGGCCGCCCGCAAGGTCGGGCGGCCCGCGATGTGCAGCGAGGGGGCGCAATGAACGAGGCATCCGCGGCAGAGATGATCCGGATTACCGCGTCGGATGGTCACGAACTGGATTGCTGGCTGGCGCCTGCGCAGGGGCCACGCCGCGGCGGCATCGTGATCCTGCAGGAAATCTTCGGCGTCACCGATCAGCTCAAGGGTGTGGCCGCGCGTTATGCCGCCAGGGGCTACGATGTCGCGATTCCGGCGCTGTTCGACCGGCAGGCGCGCGCAAGCGTGGTGCCCTTCGACAAGGCCGCGATCGGGCGCGACCTGATGCTGGCCTGCGATCTCGAGACCACGATGATGGACGTGGACGCCGCCGTACGGACGCTTGCTGCCAGGGGCGGCAAGGTCGGCGTGATCGGTTTCTGCTGGGGCGGCGGGCTTGCGCTGCGCGCGGCGCAGAAGCTCGACATCGGCGCGGCCGTGGCGTTTTACGGCACCCGGCTGCCGGAGTATCTCGACAGTCCGCTCAAGGCGCCGTTGCAGGGCCATTTCGGTGCCGGTGACAGCCACATTCCGCCCGAGATGCTGGCCGAAGCCCAGGCGTATCTTCCGGATTTCGAGATTCACACCTACGACGCCGGACATGCCTTCGCCAATGACGCCCGTCCGGCCGCGTATCAGGCCGATGCCGCCGAACAGGCGCACGCGCGCACGGAAGCGTTCTTCGCCAGGCACCTGGGCTAGCCGCGGCGTCCGCTGCCCACCCACATGTCGCTCTGGTAGTCGTCGTCCGTGCCGGTTGCCGGCAGATCGGACGCGAGGAACGTGGTGTCGGGCGTCGTGTTGGCGACAAAACCGTCGAGCATTGTTTCGATGTGCGCCTTGCTGCAGTGGGTCCAGATGGATCCGGCAAGGAAAATGTCGAAGCTCGCGCGGAAAATGGCGGTGTCGAGGGTCTCGGTCAGGCAAGAACGCCGTTCCCATTGAATTCATGGTGAAATTCGGTAATGCATCGCGAAATCCCTGTTTCGCGGCAACGATATTTCATTACAGTAGCAGACGAGGAGTGCAGGACGGGGGTATGGAATGCGGCAGGATTTGACGGAGCGGTTTCCGGAGGTCCAATTCTACAATCCGGCACTCACCGAGGTGCAGGATGATGTCGCCATCGGCCCTGGGTCCCGCATCGGGTCCATGACGCTGATCCATGCTCAGGCGCGGGTCGGGTCCGGCGTGACGATCGGTTCCCACTGCAACATCTGCGCGTGTACCATCGGCAACAACGTCTCCGTGCAGACTGGATGCCACATCACCCGGGGTGTCGTGGTGGAGGATGACGTCTTCATCGGCCCGCACGTGGTGACCTTGAACGACAAGCTGAAGGGCGGCCCGCTGACCTTTCCGCACATCGGGAAGGGTGCGAAGATCGGCGGCGGGAGCCGTATCCTGCCGGGCGTGCGCATCGGCGCGGGTGCGGTTGTCGGCGCGGGCAGCGTGGTTGCGGGGGATGTGCCGGCCGGCGCGCTGGTCATGGGCAACCCGGCACGGGTCCGGACCGTTGAGTAGGGCCGGGGTGGCACGGGGCCGCGTCGATGGTGATCGATGCGCGGCTCAAGGCGTGCTCAAGCGGGAACAGGCAGCGCCATGACCGGCACCACGCGCCCACTGCGGATCCTGATGACAAACAACATGCTGGCGTCGCGTGCAGGCTCCGAGCTGTACCTGCGCGATCTCGCGCTGGCGCTAGTCAGGCGCGGGCATTTCCCCGTCGCCTACAGTCCGGAACTCGGCGACGTGGCGGAGGAACTCCGGAAGCTGACCATTCCCGTGATCGATGACCTGAGCCAGATGACGGTCGCGCCGGACGTCATTCATGGCCAGCATCATCACGAGACCATGACCGCCACGCTGCGCTATCCGAATGTCCCGGCCGTCTTCATCTGTCATGGCTGGGCGCCATGGCAGGAAATTCCGCCGGCCTATCCGACGATCATGAAATACGTCGCCGTTGACGACCTGTGCCGGGAGCGTTTGCTGACCACGCACGGCACCAGTCCCGATGCCATCACGACGCTCTACAATTTCGTCGACCTGCGGCGATTCCACCGGGTGCGGAACCTTCCGCAGACGCCGAAGTCGGCGCTGATTTTCAGCAACTATGCGCCCGGTGTGTCCGACGCGATCCGCTCGGCGTGCGCCCGGTGCGGCATCGAAAAGGTCGATATCGTCGGAACGAATTCCGGGAACGCGGTGTCGCAGCCGGAAGACATCCTGGCCGACTACGACATCGTCTTTGCGAAGGCGCGTGCCGCCATCGAGGCCATGGCGTCGGGCTGCGCCGTGATCGTCACCGACTACGCGGGACTCGCCGGCATGGTCACGACGGAGAACATGGAACGGCTGCGACGCTTGAATTTCGGCGTCCGGTCGATGCAGTCGGACATCCTGACATCCGAGGCCGTTCAGAGCGCCCTCGAACGCTTCGATGCGGATGACGCGCGTCTGGTCACCGAGTGGATCCGCAAGGATGCCGATCTGGAGACGGCGGCCGATCGCTAGATCGGGCTCTACCGGCAGGCGCTGGCGGACTGGGAGACCGAGGGCGCGCAGGTCACCGACACGGCCAGGCTGCAGGCGGCGTCGGACTACCTGCACTTTTTGTCGCCGCCGCTGAAATTCGGATGGCGTCACGAAGGCGAGCGCAATGCGCTGGAGCGCGAACGCAATACCCTGGCGCATCAGGTCGAGCGCTATCGTGTCGACGCCGAGGATCTCGCCGCCAGGGTGCAGAAGCGGGGTCGTTTCGGCGCCCTCGGCAGGGGCCTGGCATCCGCGGTCAAACCGGTCGTCCGTCTCGTGCAGAGGGTCCGGCCTTGAACTCACACGTTTCCGCAGCCCATGACCGGCCGCGAAGGCGGGTCATCGTCATCGGCCTGGGCAAGATGGGGCGGCTGCATCTGCGGGCGTTCCTCGCCATACCCTCCGTCGAGATCGTCGGTGCCGTCGATATCGAGCCGTCGGCGCAGCGCGTGGCGATGGCGGCGGGGGTTCCCTTCGCCGCGACGGCCGCGGAGCTTGGCACGCCGTTCGACATCGCGATCGTCGCCACGCCGCCGGAGAGCCACCGCGATGTCGCCGTGCCGCTGCTGGAGGC
>JBFHII010000014.1:0-15203 GCA_041596535.1 Breoghania sp.
GCGTTGGTCGTGTTGACGAAGCCATGCGGGTCCAGCATCAACCCTTCGTCCGCGCCCGCCGCCTCGGCCTGCAGACAGGCGATCACGCAGTTCAGCTTGGAATGGCTGTTGAACTTGGCGTCCTGGCTCATCGGCAGGCCGCGCACCTGCGGCACGGTGGCAAGGCGGATGCCCTTGCTGGTCAGGCTCTTAACGGGTTTGGAATGTTCCATGATGATGACCAGTGTCGGCCCGGAGCGGCTGAGCTGGGGATGCTGGAACGGCTTGTCCTTGATCCCGCGTGTCAGCATCAGGCGGCAATGTGCGTCATGGGTCATGCCGTTGGCCTCGGCGGTACGGGTCAGCGCGTCGCGGATGCCCGTCCGGTCCATTCCGACATCCAGCGAGACCGCCTTGCAGGAAGCGAAGAAGCGGTCCATGTGCTCGTCGAAGAAGGCCCATTTTCCGTCGTACATGCGCATGCCCTCCCACATGCCGTCGCCGAGCAGGAAGCCGCTGTCGTAGACCGAGACCCTGGCCTCGTCGCGGTGCACGATGTCGCCGTTCACATAGATCTTGATGTCGCGGTTGCGGATGTCGTCGTCGGCGTCATGGGTGGTGTGGCCTGAACCGGCCTGCGCGGAAGTCATGCGTATCCTCGATCAAAACGGGGGGCGGCCTTGTGTACCACGATCCCCCAGGTCAGTGTCCGGAAGAGCTTGCGCCGCGGCGCCGGGCCCGCCGGATCAGCGGTTGCGAAATTCGCGGCGCAGCAGCAGGGCCGAGACGTCGGATTTCCTGTGCTCGGAATCGGCCATGAACGCCTCGATGTTGCTGTCCGTCAGTCCCGCCATCCGGAACAGCGGCAGGGCGGGCGTGCGGCGGGTGTCGCGCTTGTCCAGGGCGGTGTGCCTGGCGATCCCACGCCGGACGGCGCTCTCGACGATCCGGTCCATCCGCGCCGACAGGGACTTGCAGGATTTTCCGGTCGACAGGGCGCTGATTTCGCGATCGATGCGGCGGTACATCTCGAGATTGATCGCGAGGTGTTCCTCTTCGTGCGCACGAGCGGTCGCCACGAAGGCGCGCCAGGCCTTCCGGGTCTTCGCGTCGAGCCGCGCCGTCTCGACCGCTCTTGGCACCGTGATGGTGAAGGCGACCTTCAACTCCACGGCGCGCACATGGCATCCGGCGGCGGTCTTGCCGCGGGTCGCGGATCCGCGCGGGCCGGGCGCCACGTCGAGCCTGGTGACGCTCATCCGCGACAGCAGCGACGCCAGCCGGCTCTTCTTGCCGTCGACGGGGTGGCGGAACAGATACGCCAGCATGGCGGCGGCGTCTTGGCCGCGCACCGGATGGTAGACCGTCTTCGTCGTGTGGAGGACGCGCGCCGACACCGGTTCCGCGATCAGCGCGGCGCAGATCACGATGATGGCGAGACAGGACGATCGCCCAGGCATGGTCACGGATGCTCCCGGATTTGATAAAACCCGAGAATGCCCCGAGGGCGGCGTCTTGACCAGTGATATACGCCCCATTGGGCGGTTGATCCGGCGGCCGGATCGGGTCTAATGGGCGCCGGAGCGTTTTCACCCGGGGAGAGTT
The DNA here is from genome assembly GCA_041596535.1 of Breoghania sp. GTDB lineage: Bacteria > Pseudomonadota > Alphaproteobacteria > Rhizobiales > Stappiaceae > Breoghania. The sequence continues at coordinate 1,585 of JBFHII010000014.1, forward strand.
TCGTGAGCCATTCAGACGATCCGTTGCGGCCCGTGCCGATGGACAATGCGGTGTTCGGCGAGAGCCTGCTGGGCGGCTCGCACGAGCCGGCCTATGCCGGCGTGCTGTCGTTCATGCGACGGCGCCTTTCGCGCGATCTGCAGGGCGTGGACGCGGCCGTGTGGGGAATTCCCTTTGACGCCTCGGTGTCCAACCGTCCCGGCGCGCGCTTCGGACCGCAGGGCGTGCGCCGCGCGTCCACGATCTTCTGCGGCGATCCGCAATATCCGTTTCATCACGATCCCTTCGCGGAGATGACGGTGATCGACTATGGCGATTGCGCGCTCGATTACGGCCGCAACGGCGATGTGCCGGCGGCCATCGAGGCGCAGGCGCGGGTCATCCTGGACGCGGGCGTGCATCTGTTTTCCATCGGCGGCGATCATTTCGTCACCTATCCGCTGCTCAAGGCGCATGCCGCGCGGCACGGGCCGCTGGCGCTGGTGCAGTTCGACGCGCACCAGGACACCTGGGACGACCAGGGCGACCGAATCGACCACGGCACCTTCGTCGGTCGGGCGGTGCGCGAGGGGCTGATCGATGCGGACCGGTCGATCCAGATCGGTATCCGGACGCACGCGCCGGAGGATTGCGGCATCGAGATCGTCTATGGCGAGGAGGTGCAGCGGCTGGGCGTGGACGGTGTCGTCGGCCGGGTCCGCGAGCGCGTCGGCGCCGCCACGGCCTACATGACCTTCGACATCGACTGCCTGGACCCGGCCTTCGCCCCGGGCACCGGCACGCCGGTGGCGGGCGGGCTCTCGTCGCGCGAGGCGCTGATGGTGCTGCGCGGGCTGGAAGAGCTGAATTTCGTCGGCGGCGATGTCGTCGAGGTGGCGCCCGCCTATGACCACGCGGACATCACCTCGATCGCCGGGGCGACGGTGGCGCAACACTACCTTGGACTTCTGGCAAAGCGGCGATAGGCGCGTTCTGCCCCGAGAATGCACAGGCGGCCCACACGCTGTGAACGGACCGCGCACAGGCTCCGCACCGGGCTTTCCCGTGGTTTCGCACAGGGTTTTGCACATGGTCCCGCGCTGGGCGCGCGCGGCCGGTCTAGAAATCCAGACGGGCGAGCGGCACCAGCTCGATGCCGGTGTGCGTCAGTTCGGCCACGAGCCGGGTGGCGATCGCCACGGCGTTGGGGCCGTCGCCGTGGATGCAGATGGTGTCGATCCGGCCCTCGATCGTCCAGTCGCCGAAGCGGCCGATGCCGCCCAGTTCCAGAAAGGCCAGCACCTGCGCGACCACGCGCTCGGGATCGTCGAGCACCGCGTCTGGCGCCGAGCGCGGCATGATCTTGCCGCTGCGGTCATAGACCCGGTCGGCATAGCATTCGTTGGCGACCTTCAGGCCCAGTTCCGCGCCGGCGCGGCTCATCTGCGATCCCAGGTTGGCGACATAGATCAGATCGCGGTCGACGGCCCTGATCGCCCGGCCGATGGCCATGGCGATGCCGGCATCGTCATGGGCCATGCCATTGAGCGCACCGTGCGGCTTGACGTGGGTGACGCGGACGCCCTTGAGCGCGGCGACGGCCTGCAGGGCGCCGATCTGGTAGGCGACGAGATATTCGATTTCCGCCGGTGACATGGCCAGAGGCCTGCGGCCAAAACCCCACAGGTCGTTGAAGCCGGGGTGCGCGCCGAGCGACACGCCGTGGCGGCGCGTGAGCTCCACCGCGGCGGCCATGGTGTTGGGATCGCCCGCATGCATGCCGCAGGCGACATTGGCGGCGCCGATCAGCGGGCAGAGGCCGGCGTCGTCGCCCAGCGTGTAATGGCCGTAGCTTTCGCCAAGGTCCGCATTGAGTGCCAGTCGCATGGTCTCAGTCCGCCCCGCCGAACTTGCGCGTGCCGGGGAACATGAAGACGACCGCCGCGACGGCGGAGATGGCCAGCATGGTCAGGGCGATCGGATGCTCGAGCCAGACGTCCAGCCGTCCGCCGGTGACGATCAGCGCCTGGCGCAGCGACAGCTCGAACATCGGGCCGACGACGAAGCCGATCAGGAAGGCGACGACCGAATAGCCGTAGCGCTGCATGATGTAGCCGAGCACGCCGAAGACGAACATGACGTTCACCGCGAACATCGAATGGGCTTCGAGAAAGGTGCCGGAGACGCACAGCGCGAAGACCACGGGAATGATGATGGCCGGGGAGACCGAGCCGATGCGGGCGAAGAAGGTGAGGCCGATGCGGCCGACGGCGAGCATCACCAGGCTGGCGATGATCATCGAGAAATAGACGCCGTAGATCAGCGCGGCGTTCTCCTCGAAGATCAGCGGACCCGGCGTGATGCCGTGCACCATGAAGGCGGAGACGAGCACGGCGGCGGAGACGCTGCCGGGCAGGCCGATGGCGAACAGCGGAATCAGGCTGGCGGGAAGCACGGCGTTGTCCGCGGCCTCAGTGGCCGCCACGCCCTTGATGTCGCCTTCGCCGAACGTGTCGCCGGGGCGCGCCAGCTTCTTGGCGACCGCGTAGGACAGGAAGGCGCCGATGGTGGGACCGAGGCCGGGAATGATGCCGGCGCCGACGCCGATGCCGGTCGAGCGCAGCAGCGTGGGGAACACCCGACGCACCTCGGCGCGCGAGATGCTGGTGTCGGTTTCCTCCATGGTGGCGATTTCGGTGGCGCCGGCCTTCTTGCGGGCCATCAGCGCTTCCGCCTGCAGCAGCATCTCGGCGAAGGCCAGCATGCCCACCGTGGTGGCGATCAGCGGCACGCCGTCGAACAGGTCCACCATGCCGAAGGTCAGCCGCGGCGTGCCGCTTTCCGCGTCCAGCCCGACGGTGGCGATGAAGATGCCTAAGATGCCAGAAATCATGCCGCGGAACATCGAGCCGCCGGAAAGCGCCGCGATGAAGGTGAGGGCGAAGATCATGATTGCGGTCATCTCGACCGGACCGAATTTCAAGGCGAAGGCGGCCAGCGGCTTGGCCAGGGCGATCAGCATCAGCGTGGAGACGATGTCACCGAAGACCGAGGCGTAGAGCGCGATCTTCAGCGCCTTCTTGCCCTTGCCGGCGCGCGCCATCGGATAGCCGTCATAGCAGGTGGCCGCGGAACTGGGCTCGCCCGGCGTGTTGAGCATGATGGCGGAGGTGGCGCCGCCGGCGGCGCTCGCCTTGGTGATGCCGACCAGGAAGGCGATGGCGGCAACCGGCGAGAGGTAATAGGTCAGCGGCACGGCCACGGCGAGCGCCGTGGGGCGGCTGAGACCCGGCAGGACGCCAACCACATAGCCCATCAGAATTCCGAAAAGCACGGCCAGCAGCGCGTCCGGCGACAGGGCATCGCCGATGCCAAGGAGAAGATCTTCCATTTAAAGCCCCAGCGTGCGGATGAGCATTGGAACGGCGCCACCGGCCAGGGCGACGGCAAGAATGCGCAGCGGCCGCCGTTCGCCGATCGCCAGCACGACGAACAGCGACAGAAGGACGGAGCCGGCGAGGAGGCCGAACTGGTGGATCGCGGTGAGGCCGCAGGCGGCGGCGACCATCACCAGGAGTGCGTATCGCAGCGGCTGGCGCGGGGTCTCCCGCTTCGCTTGACTGGTGAAGACCATGTCGAGCGCGCAGCGGCCGAGCGTGAGCACCAGGATGACCGCGATGCAGCTCATCGGCATCATGCGCGGCGACAGCCCGAGCTGGGCCTGGTCCATGGTTTCCGCGGGAATGATCCAGAACAGCGCCAGCAGGCAGGCGCCGGCGACGATCACGGTCTCGGTCAGCAGCGCGGCTCTCTGAGACGGGCGCCCGGCGCGCCCGTCTCCCGCATCACGATCGCTCATCGACGGATCCTACTTGACCAGAGCGCCGAACTGGTCGCTCTGCTTGTGGATCGTGGCCGAGATGTCATCGCCGAACTGGGCGAATGTGCCCATGTTGCGCTTGGCGAGCAACGCCTGGACGTCGGCATCCTTGGTGGCGGCCTCGAAGGCGGTTGCCAGGCGCGCGGTGACCTCGGCGGGCATGTCCTTGGGGCCGAGGAACAGGATGTAGTTCACCGAGGCGACGTCGTAGCCCAGTTCCTGCAGGGTCGGGCTGTCCTCGAAACCGACGATCTTGTTGTCGCCGAGGGCTGCGAGCACGTTGAGCTTGCCGGCCTTCGCCTGGGCGTAATAGGTGCCGGAGCTGTAGGCGAAATCGACATGGCCGCCGAGCACCTGTGCGACGGCTTCGGCGCCGCCCTTGGTGGGCACGGGGTTGATCGTCACGCCGGCCTTCTCGGCGATGGCGGCGGTGACGACGCGGTCGATCGAGGTGGTCGATGCGTAGTTGAGGGGCTTGTCGCTCGCCTTGGCTTCCGCCAGCAGGTCCTCAAGCGTCTTCCAGTTGCGCTCGGGCAGGGCGACGAAGGCTTCGGGGAAGGTGCCGATGGCGGCAATGTAGGTGTAATCGTCCGCCGAGAAGGCCAGCTTGGTGGCATGCGGGTCGAACGTCAGGGTGGTCGAGGTGGTCGCCACCAGATTGTAGCCGTCGGCGGCGGCCGGCTTCAGCGCCGTCACGGCGACCGCACCACCGGCACCGGGGCGGTTCTGCACGACGATCGGCTGCCCGAGGTCTTCGGAGAGTGCCTTGCCCACGACCCGTGAGAGGGCATCGACACCGCCGCCCGCGCCGAAGCCGACGGTGATGGTGACGGGCTTTTCGGGCCATTCCGCCAGGGCGGGCTGGGCGAACGCCGTGGCGGCCAATGCCAGCAGGCCGGCGGCGGCTGTCACATGTTTTTTCATGATAATTCCTTCTCTGGGGGCAGTGTGTCGATGGGATCCCGTGCCGGTTTGGGTGTCAGTCTTTCCGAACAGCAGGTCTTTACGTCACGTATAAAAAGCGCCATCGTGTTAGACGTCCAATGCATTTTTGACCGCCCCTGACATTCATGAAATGAATAGATATGTTTGACATCAAAGACCTGCGCTATTTTGTGGCAGTTGCCGAGCGGTTGAGCATTTCGCGGGCCGCGGAGGCCGTGAACATCACCCAGTCGGCCCTGTCGCGCAGCATTCAGAAGCTGGAGCGCGACATCGGCGTGGTTCTGTTCGAGAGGCGGGGACGGTCTCTGCAACTGACGGCGGAGGGCGCCGATTTCCAGCACGAGGCGACGGTGCTGCTCGATCACGCGCAGGCGGTGGCCAACAGGGCCTCGGATCTGCGCGCCGGTCATGTGGGCTATCTCAAGATCGGCGCGACGGCCCAGACCATCGCCTCCCTGTTGTCGCCGGTGCTTCTCGACTTCAACACGCAGCATCCCAATGTCGAAATCTCGATCCACGAGGGATCCAACGAAACCCTCCTGGACCTGGTCGAGCGCGGCAGCGTCAATCTGGCGATCGCCGCGCCCTCGCGCTACAACACGCTGCAGCATGTCGAACTCTTCGTCGCCCGCCTATTGGTGTTTTTGCGCGCCCAGGACGCCCGCAGCAGGCAGGAGGCCATCTCGGTGAGCCAGATCGCCAACGATCCGCTGCTGGTGCTGCGGCGCGGCTTCATGACGCGCGACCTGTTCGAACGGGCCTGCTCGCTGGCGCGTTTCCGGCCGCGCATCATGCTGGAAAGCGACAACCCGCATACGCTTGTCCGGTTGGCCCAGGATGGTCACGGGGTTGCCGTGCTGTCGTCCACGGCGGCGATCGAGCCGATCATCAAGAAGGCCGTGCCGCTGACCCACCTGGGGCGGCCGATCACGCAGAAGGTTTCGGCGGTGTGGAACCCGGAGCGCCACGAACCGCCGGCGTTCGCGCCGTTTCTCCAGCTGATCAGGGAGCATGCGGCGCGGGTGCACAACGCCCAGCCGGCGGCAGCGGCGATGACGGAGGCCAACGACGCCTGACCGCGCCAGGCGGCGCTTGAAGGCGCCACTTGGCGCCGGACGGCGTTTGGCAGCACCCGGCAGCGACCGGCAGGCAGGGCGCGCGCCGGGCCTACGTCGGCACCTTGACGTAGGAGCCGGGGGCGTCCTCCAGCTCCTTGCGGCGGTGGGCGCCGGGCTTGCGGGGCTTGGCCTGGCGATCGTCGAGGCCCCGGATCCAGGCGTCCCAGTGATGCCACCAGGAACCCGGCGTTTCCTCAGCCGTCTCGACCCAGTCTTCGTATTCCCCCTCGACGGGGCCGCCGGTCCAGTACTGGTACTTGTTGCGGGCCGGCGGATTGACCACGCCGGCGATGTGGCCGGAGCCGGACAGCACGTAATGCACGTCGCCGCCGAAGCATTTCGATCCCTCGAACACCGATTTCGGCGGCGCGATGTGGTCCTCGCGGGCGGCCAGGTTGAAGATCGGGATCTTGACCTTGGACAGATCGAGCCGCACGCCGCCGACCTCCATTTCGCCCTTCGCCAGGCGGTTGGCGAGATAGCAGTTGCGCAAATAGAAGGAATGATTGGCGGCCGGCATGCGCGAACTGTCGGAGTTCCAGAACAGCAGGTCGAAGGGGAAGGGGCCCTTGCCCCTGAGATAGTTGTTCACGACGTAGGGCCAGACCAGGTCGTTGGAGCGCAGCATGTTGAAGGCCGCGGACATCTTGGTGCCGTCCAGGTAGCCCTTCTGATTCATCCGGCGCTCGAGCACCTCGAGCTGCTCCTCGTCGACGAACACCTTGAGATCGCCGGCATGGGTGAAATCCACCTGGGTGGTGAACAGCGTGGCGGAGCGGATGCGATCGTCGCCCTTTTCCGCCATGTAGGCCAGCGCGACGGACAGCAGCGTGCCGCCGACGCAATAGCCGATGGCGTTGACCTCGGTCTCGCGCGTCGCCTTGCGGATGGTGTCGAGCGCAAAGAAGATGCCTTCCTTCATGTAGTGCTCGAAACTCTTCTGCGCCTGGCGCTCGTCGGGGTTGACCCACGAGATCACGAACACCGTGTGGCCCTGGTCGACGGCCCACTTGATGAAGGATTTTTCCGGCGTCAGGTCGAGAATGTAGAACTTGTTGATCCACGGCGGCACAATCAGCAGCGGCCGCTTGAGCACCGTGTCGGTGGTCGGCGTGTACTGCAGCACCTGGCACAGATCGTTCTCGGCGACCACCTTGCCCGGCGTGGTCGCGAGGTTCTTGCCGACCTCGAACGCGCTGCCGTCGGACTGGCGGATGCGCAGCTCGCCGCCGCCGCGCACGATGTCCTCGGCCAGCATGTGCATGCCGCGCGCCAGGTTCTCGGCGTTGGAGCTGACGGTTTCGCGCAGCAGTTCGGGGTTGGTGAAGATGAAGTTGGACGGCGACACCGCGTTGGCGATCTGGCGCACGTAGAAATCGGCCTTGTGGCGGGTGTGGTCATCCACCTCTTCCGCCTCGGCCACCATGGTCTCGGCCCAGCGCGAGGTGACCAGGTAGAACTGCTTGAGGAAGTTGAAGAACTGGTTCTCTTTCCACTCCGGATCCTCGAAGCGGCGGTCACGCGGATCCGGCTCGGCGGTGTCGGGACTTTCCTCGCCGGCCATGCGTTTCAGCGTGCCGCTCCACAGCTCCATGTAGCCCGTCAGAAGCCGGCTCTGGGCGTCGAGGCTGCGCTGGGGGTCCTTGATCCAGTACTCGCCGACGCGCGCCAGCGTCTTCATCACCTCGGCGATTTCCGTGCCCAGTTCATCCTCGGCCTGACCGGTCTCGCGCGGTTTCACATAGGCTGCGACGGCCTTGCCGCCTTCTTCCACCACGCGCGCGATGTTATGCGCGAACGCTTCCGGATTCTCGACGATGTAGCGCAACAACGGACTGTCGTTGTGATCCGTCATGAAAGAGCGTTTCCCTTCGCCTTGCCTTTTTTTCATCGTCATTCAGCGTTTGTTTTCGGCTGAACAGTCCCATATCAGGCGTCTTGAAATCCGTGCCCGCCGGGCCGCGTTCTCCTTCCACCGATGCTGCGGTCCGGCTTCCCGGGACGCCTCATGTCTTTGATTTTGGCTGATCCGGCGGCAAACCTCCAGTGGCCATTTGGTTGATGTGGTGGGAAAAATCGAATCTGGAGACGTTGCGTCAACGATTGTGGCCGTATGGGATGGCGGACGGATCGCCGCGGGAGCGGGCGGTGTGCACCGCACCCGTCACGGGCATGCCGCGGCGAGGCGCGGCGGGCGTGCGACGGTGAGAGCGGATGCGCTCGTGCGGGCGCGGGCAGGACGATTGCCGCTGGTGTGTGGTGATCGAACGTGAAAATGAGTGTATGGTCCGGGGTGGGGAGTCCGGTCCGCGAACAGACCCGGTGTACGGGTAGGCCCGATGTACGGGTAGGGATGTCGATGAAGCGAAGTGTGATCTCTCTTTTGTGCCTGCCGATTCTGGCCGGGTGCGCCGCTGGCCCCGACGTGACGCTTCTGGGCGGCATGGCGGCCGCCGGGGCGCCGCCTGTTGCCACGCAGCAGCCGGTGGCGGTCAACAACGCCGAGGTGCAGGTCGCACGCGCCGAAGGCCCCGCAGGCGGCACCGCTGGCAGCAATGCCGGGCACACGGATCCGATGGCCATGACCACGGCGGGCGGGTTGAACCAGACCGCCGGAATCGGCGCGATGGATGCCAATGCACCGCGCCAGAAAACGCGGCTCGATGGTTCGCCGCTGATCGCGGCGCCGCAAAGCCCGGTCTACTGCGGGGAAGCGCCGCGGCTGAAGACCGCCGCCGAAGTCGCCGCCGACGAGGCCGAATTGCGCCGCCTGGCCGCGCGCGCCCCGAAGGGCCGCTCGAGCGGCCTGTGGAGCGCCTCGGTGGATTTGCTCAAGAAGCTGCGCAACACGCACGGCGAAGAGGCCATCGGCAAGATCGAGGCGGAGTCGCAGGACTGAGTTTTCCTCGGTCCTGACCCCGGTCCGGCGCTGCATTTGCCGGTCGCGCGCTGCCGCGAATTCCTGTATATCCGCACGCGAAGCGCCTTCGGCGACCGCTTGAGCCGGGATTCCGGCAAGGTCGCCGCGTTTTCAACGACAACCGAAGCCGTAATCCGCGGCTGCGGCCACACCCGGTATCGAGCGAGAGAGAGAAGAGGCTAGAGCGTCATGGGCGAATTTCACAAGACACGCCGGCTGCCGCCGTATGTGTTCGAGCAGGTGAACCGTCTCAAGGCCAAGGCCCGCGCCGGTGGCGCCGACATCGTCGATCTCGGCATGGGCAATCCGGACCTGCCGACACCGCAGCACATCGTCGACAAGCTGGTGGAGACCGCCCGCGATCCGCGCGCCCACCGCTATTCCGCCTCCAAGGGCATCGCCGGACTGCGCAAGGCGCAGGCGTCCTACTACGGCCGCCGCTTCGGCGTGAAGCTCGATCCGGAGACCCAGGTGGTCGCCACGCTGGGTTCCAAGGAAGGTTTCGCCAACATGGCGCAGGCCATCACCGCGCCCGGCGACGTGGTGCTGGTGCCCAATCCGAGCTATCCGATCCATGCCTTCGGCTTCCTGATGGCCGGCGGCGCGCTGCGCTACGTTCCGGCCGAGCCGGGTGCGGAATTCTTCCACGCGCTGGAACGCGCCGTCATCCACTCGGTGCCCAAGCCGATCGCCGTGATCCTGTGCTACCCGTCCAACCCGACGGCATATGTGGCGGAGCTGGATTTCTATCGCGACGTGATCGCCTTCGCGAAGAAGCACGAGATCTTCGTGCTGTCCGACCTGGCGTATTCGGAGATCTATTTCGACGGCACGCCGCCGCCGTCGGTTCTGGAAGTGCCCGGCGCGATGGATGTGGCCGTCGAGTTCACCTCGCTGTCCAAGACGTTCTCCATGCCCGGCTGGCGCATGGGGTTCGCGGTGGGCAACGAGCGGCTGATCGCGGCGCTTGCGCGGGTCAAGTCCTATCTCGATTACGGCGCCTTCACGCCGATCCAGGTGGCGGCGACGGCGGCGCTGAACGGGTCGGAGGACTGCATCACCGAGATCCGCGATGTCTACCGCAAGCGGCGCGACATCCTGGTGGAGTCGTTCGCCAAGGCCGGCTTCGATGTGCCGGCGCCGCGCGCCTCCATGTTCGCATGGGCGCCGATCCCCGAGAAATTCCGCCCCCTGGGCAGCCTGGAGTTCTCCAAGCTGCTGGTGGAGAAGGCCGACGTGGCCGTGGCGCCGGGCATCGGCTTCGGCGAATACGGCGACGACTACGTGCGCATCGCGCTTGTGGAGAACGAGCAGCGGATCCGCCAGGCGGCGCGGAATATTCGCCGGTTTCTTGAAACCTCCGACGAAACATTGCACAACGTGATCCCAATCGGCGCCCACCGCTAATTCTTCAATGAAACTGGATCACGTACGCGCATGGCAGATGCACTGAGACTCGGCGTAGCCGGCCTTGGAACGGTCGGAGCTTCGGTCATCCGGCTCCTTGACACCAACGGCCCGCAGATTGCCCTGCGCTGCCGCCGCCCGGTGCGCACGGTCGCCGTCTGCGGCCGTGACCGCACGCGCGATCGCGGCGTCGATATCTCGGCCATGACCTGGTACGACGACCCCTGCGCGCTGGCGGCGAGCGACGAGATCGATGTCTTCGTCGAACTGATCGGCGGCGACAACGGCCCGGCGGAAGCCAGCGTGCGCGCGGCGCTCAGCCACGGCAAGCACGTGGTGACCGCCAACAAGGCGCTCCTGGCGCGGCACGGCGTGTCGCTGGCGCAGCTTGCAGAGGACAATGGCGTCAGCCTGAACTTCGAGGCGGCGATCGCCGGTGGCATTCCCATCGTCAAGACGCTGCGCGAGTCGCTGGTGGGCAACCGCATCACCCGGATCGCCGGCATTCTCAACGGCACCTGCAACTACATCCTGACGCGGATGGAAGCCGAGGGCATCTCGTTCGAGGCGTGCCTGGCGGATGCGCAGCGGCTGGGCTACGCCGAGGCCGACCCGACCTTCGACATCGAGGGCAACGACACCGCGCACAAGCTGGCGCTGCTGACCAGCCTGGCATTCGGCTGCAAGATCGACGTGGATTCCATCTACCTGGAGGGAATCACCTCGATCACCACCGCCGATATCGAGGCGGCGGACGAGTTGGGCTACCGGATCAAGCTGCTGGGCATCGCGCAGCGCACCGACACCGGCATCGAGCAGCGCGTGCATCCGACGATGGTTCCCAAATCCTCGGCGATCGCCCGCATCGACGGCGTGTTGAACGCGGTCGCCGTGGACGCCGACTACGTCGGTGAAATCGTGCTGGTGGGGCCGGGCGCCGGCGGCAACGCCACGGCGTCCTCGGTGATTGCCGACATCGCCGATATCGCGCGCGGCGACGTGGTGTCGTCCCTTGGCAGCCCGACCGAGAAGCTGGTTCCCTACAAGCGCGCCCGCATGCGCCGGCACGAGGGCGGCTATTTCATCCGCCTGTCGGTTGCCGACCGCCCCGGCGCCTTCGCGGCGATTGCCCGCTGCATGGCGGAGAAGGGCATCTCGCTGGAATCGATCGTGCAGCGACGGCGCGCGCCGAACAGCATCGCCCCTGAATCACTCGATGGCGCGGCGGCCTCGGAGGCACAGCCGGTCATCCTGATCACCTATGAAACCACAGAAGCGGATATCAAGGCGGCGCTCGAGGCGATCGCCAAGGAGCACGTCATTTCGGGTGCGCCGCAGATGATCCGCATAGAACGCACGCCGGACGTGGCGTAACGCGAGGGTATGGAAATGGTCACCAAGGACGCTAAATCACCGGTCTCGCTGGATCGTATCCTGACGCTGGAGTTGGTGCGCGTCACCGAACGGGCCGCGGTATCCGCCGCCCGGCTGCGCGGGCGCGGTGACGAGAAGGCCGCCGACCAGGCCGCCGTCGACGCGATGCGCCGCGAGCTCAACCATCTGCCGATCGACGGCACGGTGGTGATCGGCGAGGGCGAGCGCGACGAGGCGCCGATGCTGTTTATCGGCGAGAAGGTCGGCACCAAGGTCGGTCCGAAGGTCGACATCGCGCTGGACCCGCTGGAAGGCACGACGATCTGCGCCAAGAACCTGTCCAACTCGCTGGCGGTCATCGCCATGGCCGAGGAAGGCGGGCTGCTGAACGCGCCGGACAGCTACATGGAAAAGATCGCGATCGGTCCGGGCTATCCCGCCGGCACGGTCAGCCTGGAAGCGACGCCGACCGAGAACATCAACGCCGTGGCCAAGGCCAAGGGCGTGCCGGTCAACGAGATCACCGCCTGCATTCTCGACCGGCCGCGGCATGCGCGCCTGATCGAGGAGGTGCGCGCGACGGGCGCGGCGATCCGGCTGATCGGCGACGGCGACGTGGCCGGCGTGATCCACACGACCAATCCGGACGAGACCGGCATCGACATCTACATGGGCATCGGCGGGGCGCCGGAAGGCGTGCTCGCGGCGGCCGCATTGCGCTGCATCGGCGGCCAGATGCAGGGCCGGCTGGTGATCACCCGCGAAGAGCAGAAGGAACGCGCGGTGAAGATGGGCGCGGACGAGAACCGCGTCTACACGATGGAGGAAATGGCGTCGGGCGACGTCTATTTCGCGGCCACCGGCGTCACCGACGGCAACTTCCTCTCCGGCGTCAAGTTCGGCAAGAATTCCATCGAGACGCACACTTGCGTCATGCGCTCCTCGACCGGCACGGTGCGCTGGATCAAGGCCACGCACACGCAGATGGAAAAGTTCCACCTCGATTGAGGCGCGCAGCGCCGGCCGGTCTCGCTCGAGGCGGCGTCGCCGCAGTGTCCGGTGGTTCCGCCTGACGGGACGCCGGAGCCACGATGGCCGGGGTGCGCCGGCACAGAGCAAGCGATTCAAAGGCGGTCCGGGCAGTTCCCGGGCCGCCTTTTGCTTATGCGGCCGTCCGGGTGCCGCATCGATCGGTGCCGGCGCGGTTCCCGTGGCGGGATCGTTGCCGTCACGCGCCGTATTGGGCAGGCAACATGCAGTGCCGGTTGTTCCGTGCGGCATGATCCGGGCCGCGAAACCTACGGCATTCACATGAATATTCCGGTGATATGCCAGTACTGCAGCAGACCATGCAGACGATTATCTGAAGTTCATTCAATATTTTTAAACCTGTCAGATCTACACATGTTTCCCAAATGGGGGGAAGCATGCGTAAAACATACCGGGTATGGCTTTTCGTTCTGCTCGCATTGGTGCCTGCTGCTGCAAATGCATCCGAATTCGGAACGAAGCAGGAAGCGATTTCGATGGTGGACCGCGTCGTGGCGATGTTCCACAAGGACGGGCCCGAGGCGACGTTCGCGGCGGTCAACGACCAGTCGACGCCGGCCTTCCACGACCGGGATCTGTATCCGTTCATCTATACGCTCGATGGCGTCAACGTGGCGCACGGCGCGCGTCCCGCCCTGGTCGGGAAGAATCTCTACAAGCTCAAGGATCAGGACGGAAAGTACCTGATCAAGGAAATGGTCGACCTTGCCAAGGGTCCCGGTACCGGCTGGGTCGATTACAAATGGCCCAATCCCCTCAATAACAAGATTGAAGACAAATCGAGTTATATCGCGAAGATGGGGGGATACTTTGTCGGTGTCGGCGTCTACATCCAGAACTAGTCATGGATGTACGCACTCCCGACAAGGTGAGCGCAGCATGGTGAATTGGTTTCGCAACAGTTCCATCAGAGCGAAGACGCTGGCAGCGTCCCTGGTGCTTCTCA
>JBFHII010000015.1:0-14941 GCA_041596535.1 Breoghania sp.
AAATCGATATAATCTTACCATGGCCAACTCCACTCCATTCACTGATTTTCTTTCCTCGGTCGCGCTGCATGGACGCGCGATTGTCGGCTTGCGCTCCTCCTCCCGGCAGGAGATCACCAGCGACGGGATGATCACCCTGTGCCGGAAGCTCCTCTCCAGCAGAGGCGACGCCTCCGGAATTGCCCTCTCGAACGAGGCGCTGTCGAGCTACGAACGCCTGCATGCCGAGGAAAAGCTGAAATTCTTCAACGCGCTTTACGGGGAGTTCACTGCATCCCCCGACAAGGTGCGGCAGGCCGCAACAGTCTATCTCGACGACCCGTCCGAGGCCAATCTTTCGAGCCTGGCGAGCGCCGCAGAACCATCCAGGCGCAAGCTGATCATCCGGCTCAATCAGGCGCCGAATGCCACGCTGCGGCTGATCCACATGCGCACCGACCTGCTCCGCCTGGCGCAGGAACACAAGCACCTGCAGGAAGTCGATCGCGACTTCTCGAAGCTTTTCACCTCCTGGTTCAACGGCGGCTTTCTGCAGCTGCGCCGCCTCGACTGGTCGACCCCGGCGTCCATTCTCGAAAACATCATCCGTTATGAAGCGGTGCACGGCATGTCCGGATGGGACGACTTGCGCGAGCGCCTCGATCCGCCCGACCGGCGGATATACGGCTTCTTCCACCCGAGGCTGAACGACGAGCCGCTGATCTTCATCGAGGTTGCCTTGATGGAGGAGACGCCGTCATCCATCGATGCCGTGCTTGGTTCGGACCGGAAGAGAGTGGATCCGGAGGCGGCGAAGACCGCCGTTTTCTATTCGATCTCCAACTGCCAGAACGGCCTGCGTGGCATTCCGTTGGGGAGTTTCCTGATCAAGCGTGTCGTCGAGGATCTGCAGCGGTCTTTCCCGCAATTGAAGCATTTCGTCACCCTGTCTCCAGCGCCCGGCTTCGCGGCATGGCTCGACACGACCCTGGAAAAGGGTGGCGCCGACGAACCCGGCAGTCCGTCCCGTCAGTTGCATGACACCCTGTCATCGATCCGGGACAAGGACTGGATCGACGATCCGTCCCGCGTCGAGCAAGTCAAAGAGGCGATCACCTCCGCTGCGGCCTTCTATTTCACGAGCGCGAAGAACAAGAACGCCCAGCCGCTTGATCCCGTGGCGCGGTTTCATCTCGGCAATGGCGCTCAACTGAAACGCATCAACTGGCCTGGGGACCTGTCCACCGCCGGCCTGAAGCAGGCCTATGGCGTGATGGTCAACTACCAGTATCATCTCGGCGAAATCGAAAAGAATCACGAGCTTTTCTCGGAGCAAGGGGAGGTCTGTGCCTCCACCGAGGTCGCGAAGCTTGCGCGGCAATTCAGGCAGAAGGCCAATCCCTTGCATCTTGATGCTGCCTGACGAATAGATTGCACCGGGTTATCGGGCAAGGAAGTATACGGGGGATTGCCGGCGATGGAGACGAAGGTGAACGGCAACAATCGGCCCCTCGGCGCGAAAGCGGACGAAAAGAATGCCACGACCGAGCGCCCCAGCACCGAGTCGATGACGCAGCAGGCCTATACCAGGCTGCGAGAAGACATTATTTCCGGCCAATTGCCACCCGGCCAGAAGCTGAAGATCGAAGTGTTGCGCGGCATCTATGACGTCGGCACAAGCCCGATCCGCGAAGCGCTCAGCCTGCTGACCTCCGACCATTTCGTCGAGCGGATCGATCAGCGCGGATTCAAGGTGGCATCGGTCAGCGCCACGGAATTCGACGAGTTGCTGAAAACCCGGTGCTGGCTGGAAGAGAAGGCGCTTCGGGAATCAATTGCCCACGGCGAAAGCTCATGGGAGGAGCAGGTCGTCCTCGCCGCCTACCGGCTCACCAGGATTCCGCGCTCGGAAGCCGACGGGCATTTCGTCTCCAACATCGAATGGGAAAAGCGCCACAAGCATTTCCACATGACGCTCATCTCGGCGTGCCGTTCGAGCTATCTGCTGAAATTCTGCGACCAGCTCTACGACCAGAACGTCCGCTACCGCCAGGTCGCCGGGAAACTCGCCTACCCGTCACGCGACATTGCTGCCGAACACGGCGCGATCTGCGATGCGGTGCTGGCCCGCGATGCCGACCTGGCCTCGGAACTGCTGATCGGTCACTACGTGAACACCGGCAATTTCCTGAAGCACCACTTCAGTTCTTGAGCGCCCGGAAGCGCCCACGCGACCCGGCCGCGGCCAAATCCCGATCCAGACTGCAACCATTGACGGATAGCCTTCCAGGCGCCTGAGCGCGGCACGGGCGGGTCGTGACGCGGCGCGAACCCGTGCGCGTCGCACGCCGCGTTCCCAGGGACCCAAAAGACATGATGGTGCGACCGTCCCGCCGGAGCGGGACGGTTCTATTCCTTGGCCAGAATGAAGTCGAAATCGACAACGTAGAACGGCATCGTCACCGCGTTGCCGACGGCATAGCCTTGAGGAATGTCGCCGGCCGCATTGTGCTCGACATACTCCATGATCAGCTTTTCGCGCACGCCGAACACAGCATCCTCGTCCAGATAGGGGTCATCGAGCGGGAAGACCTCCGTCACAAGCGTGCGGTGGCCCGGAGCGGTGATGATGAAATGCAGATGCGAGGGCCTCCACGGGTGACGGCCGGTCGCATGCAGCAATTCGCCGACCGGTCCATCGTCGGGAACCGTATAGGGCGCGGGCCGCACCGTCGTGAAGCGATAGACCCCATCGTCGCCGATCGTCATGTGGGCGCGCAGATTGTATTCCGGCTGGCCGGTATCCTGGTTCGAGTAGAGGCCATTGTCCGCCGTCTGCCAGATTTCCAGTTCGGCCCCGGCAATCGGCGTCCCGTCAGGGGCCATCACCTTACCCTGGACAAAGACGGTCGCCCCATCATTGTCACGCTTCAGGTCGCCGCCCACCGGCAGGTCCGGCGCGCCAAGGATGTGGAACGGGCCAAGCACGCTGGACGGCGTGCCCTCCTCCGGGGAATTGACCATGTCGACAATGGACGAAAGGCCCAGCACATCGGAAAAGAGCACGAACTCGTTGCGTTCGCTGTCGGTGATCTCACCCGCCTTGACGAGCAGTTCCAGCGCCTTGCGCCATTCCGCATGTGTGAGCCCGGTTTCGCGCACGTAGTCGTGGATATGGCGAACCAGTTCCGTAAGCAGATACCGTACCCGGTCGTCCGTATCCGGCCCGATGTAATCGGTGAAAGCCTGCGTGATGCTGTTCTTGTTGACGTTGCGCACGATTGTGATCCCTAGCTCAGACTATCCTAGTATACCGATCGAAAGGTTCGGATATGCGATGAGAATGATGAGAACGAGCAGCATGATGAACGCGAATGGCAGGGCGCCCATGAAGACGTCCTTCAGCGATATACTCTGATCGTTCAGCGTTGCCTTGATGACAAAGCAGGAGATGCCAAGCGGCGGCGTCAGAAGACCGATCTCCGCGCCGATAACGGTGATGATGCCGAACCAGACCAGGCTCATGCCCATGCTTTCGACGAGCGTGATGAACAGCGGAACGACGATGAGGATGATCGATGCCGTGTCGAGAAGCGTGCCGAGGAACAGCATCAACAGGACATAGACAACCATGATCGCGACGAAGCCCAGGTTGTGTTCGGCCAGGAATGCATTCAGCTCATTCGGCAATCCTGCATACCCCAGCATCCGGCTGTACAGCGACGCCATTGCGATCAGAAACAGGATCGACGCCGTGATGTAGCCGGTCTCCAGCGCCGTTTGCCAAAGCCCATGCCAGGTGATGCGACGCCGAAGCAGGGCGATGACGAAAGCCGCAAGCGCACCTGCCGCGCCGGCCTCCACCGGCGTCAGCCAGCCGGTGTAGATTCCGCCAAGCACGATCAGGACAAGCACGGCGATGGGGACGGTCTTGTCGAGAATTTCGAACGTCGTGAGTTCCGGCGTGTCGGCAGCGTTGATATCCTTGCCCAGATAAGCCGGGCTGACACGTCCGGCGATGACGATCCAGGCAATATAGGCCGCAGTCAGGATCAGGCCCGGCACGACTCCGGCCAGGAACATGTCGCCGACCGACTGCTCGGCCACGAACGAATAGATGATCAGCATCGCGCTCGGCGGAATGATCATGCCGAGGACCGACGAACCGGCAACCACGCCGACCGCAAAGCGCTTGTTGTAGTCAAGCTTGCGCATCTCCGGAACCGCGATGCGCGTGAACACGGACGCCGACGCGATCGAGGATCCGGTGACGGCCGCGAACACGGCATTGGCGCCAACCGTCGCGACACCCACACCACCGGTCACGACCCGGAATGCCCGGTTGAGCACCGTGTAGATATCACTGCCCAGACCGGCTCGCGACACCAGCAATCCCATCACGGTGAAAAGTGGAATCGTCGCGAACGAGTACTCATTGACGCCGTTCAGAACGGCGACCTTGAGGAAGTTGAACGACAGCAATGCCTTGCCGCTGATAGCCCAGATCGAGATGAACGAGACCAGGCCGAGTGCGATTGGGATGTAGACGCCGATGTAGACGAGCACAACAATCGCGATGACCGACACCATGCCGATTTCGACGGGACTCATTCGGCATTCTCCCGGGCAACCGCAGCCTGTGCCGCATCGGATCCAAGCAGCACCTTGAAGGCAAAAATGATCATGCACAGGGTGAGCGAAAGCGCGATCACAAGTTTGACGGGCCACCACGGCGCGGTGAAAATGCCCGGTGTACCAAAGTATTCGCAACGACCGAATGCTGTCATCAGCCCGGCGAACGTACTGCCGCCCGCAGCCTCGGCAAACGTTGACATGCTTCCAAACTCGCAGGTTTCGATGGAATCGATCGCCTCTGGCCAGATGGTCCAGGCGGCGAGCGCCATGAACACGCAAGCCGACAGGTCGATGATACGGCGCGGGCCTTCTCGGAACGCTGAATTCGAGCGATCCAGTATCTGCAGAAACCCGTCCGATCGCATCAGCCGGTTGTGCAGCACAACATCTGGCAACTGCAGAAACACGATCAGAGCGAGCGAAAACACAACAAACTCGACCACGCCATGCAACGGGGCGTGCAGCAGTCCGCGGCCGATCACGTCGGCATTCATGATCACGACGAGCGCGAAAATGACCAGAGTGCCGACCGTATTCGCATAGCCGGCAACCCTGACGAACGGCAGGAAGATCCGGCGGAGAAATTCCGTCATTCTTGGCAGTCCCTCCGCCGGGCGGTTTCGATTAGAGCTCTGCTGCCCAATCACGCACAGGCGTGAATCCGGCAGCCTTCAGCTTTTCGATGTAGGCCTTGAGCATCTCCGAGCCCGGCGCGCCCTTGGCGTCCAGTTCGCGTGCCCATTCAACGGCGATGTTCGGCATTGCATCCGCCAACGCCTTGCGCGCGTCCGGCGACATCACGACAACCGTGCCGCCTGCGGCCTTGTAGGCCTCGATCGAGGCTGCAGCCTTGTCCATCGCGATACCGGCGACATGATCGCGATACTCGACGGAAACGGCCTGCAGGACCTGCTTCACTTCATCGGGAAGCTTGCTCCAGACATCCTTGTTGATCGTCACGGTCTTGGAATTGACGGCACCAAAATCGGTCTGGAGCATGTAGGGGGCCACTTCCGCGATCTTAAAGGTCGCGGCCGCTTCCGGCCAAAGCATCGCACCATCGACAACACCGGTCTGAAGCAGGTTGTAGAAGTCCGTCAGACCTCCACGCACGCCCGCGGCGCCGTCAGCGCCCTCGATGTAGCGCAGATTGTAACCCGCACCGGCAATCTTCTTGCCGCTCAGGTCCTCCAGAGTGTTGATCGGGGTCGTCGAAAACAGCTGATAGGAATCAAGCACCACGCCGGTCGCCAGATAGACCTGGTTCTCCGCATCGAACTCGGCGTTGATTTGCGGGAACTCCTTGGCGATCTCGTCCACGGCCTTGGCCACGACGCGGGCATCGCTGGAAATCATCGGCGTCACTGCCGAGATGCCCTGGCTCGGCAGTGCCGAGTTATGGAAGATCGTCGTGACGATCCCGATATCACCGAGACCGAGCTTGATGCCTTCCAGCACTTCCTTCGGCTTGACGATCGTGCCGCCGTAGGCTTCCTGCCAGTTGATGGCGTAATTTCCCGTCTTCGCCAGTTCTTCGTTCACGCGCGGAATGAAGAACTTCGAGAACTCGCGAACCCACATCGACCGGTCCGGATATCCGTCGATCGCAATCATGTTGATCGTATCGGTGGCGGACGCCGGGGCCGTCGCAAACGGAATCGCAAGGCTGGCAGCCAGCACAGCTGCGATTGCACCGCGGCGGGTTGTCTTACTAATCACACTACTCATGTTTTTCTCCTCCAGGTTTTGCCGACATTGCGGCAGCAGGCTTCGTGCGTTTCAGGACTTCCGTTTACTCCCAGTATCCGCGACCACGGCTCCTGAAATCCTTGCACCCTCGGGTAGCGGCAAAACCGCGAGACGGTCGTGGCAGCGGCGGAAGTTCACCGTACGCACCGTCGTCCTCCCAATCGACATCAACGAGTTGCGCGTGAATGACCTCGCGATTTCGTCCGAGACGTTACGCCTCGCCGGTCGAAACCGCATACGCTGGCTCCAACTCGCTCCTTTGGTTCGCCTCCTGCAAACACAAGGTCGCGCATGGCGAGATGACATGCAATGTCATCGTTGTCCTCGGCGTCACCGCAATCGCTACGCGAACTCCGAGACCTCCTCAAAGTCGAGCCGCGGAAGCCGCTGGAACAGCGCTGTCTCGTCGGCATATCCGATGTTGAGCAGGAAGTTGGATTTCAGCGTCGTGCCCGAGAAGAACTCCTCGTCGATCACCTTGTTCGAGAAACCCGACATCGGGCCGACGTCAAGACCGATGGCGCGCGCCGCAATCATCAGATAGGCCCCTTGCAGGGTCGAATTGCGATAGGCGGTATCGTGCGAATAGGCCTCATGCCCGTCGAACAGGTGGCGCCGATCCTCATGCGGGAACAGCTTGGGCAGCATCTTCCAGAAATCGGTGTCCCAGGCAATGATCACGGTCAGCGGCGCGCCCGCGACCTTCGGAACGTTGGCCGGCTTCAGTGACTTCGCGACACGCTCACGCCCTTCGTCCGAAGTCACCCATACGAATCGCGCCGGGCTGGTGTTCATACTCGTGGAGCCCATCTTCACGATGTCGTACATGCGATGGATCTGCTCTTCAGTCACCGGGCGATCCTGCCAGGCATAATGGGAACGGGCACCTGTGAGGATGAGATCAATCTCGTCATGCCCAAGCGTCGATATGCGCGCGCGCAAGTCGCGGACATCCTGTTGGGCTTCCGCACGCAATTCGGCCAGCTTCTCACCCTGAGGGGCATACACATTCATGACAGCATTCCTGGACGTTCTCCCGACTGAGGCGATTTCGCTCGCCTGAAGCGTTCGACCCGTAAAATGCCCACATTATGGCATTGCGGTCAATTATTATCGATATTTTATTTACGACTGCGGGGGCAAGCATATATCATTCGACCGCACACACGCGTTTTATGCACGCGCACTGGAGGAAAAGCGAACATGCCGAAATGGTCCGAGTACAAGCGAGAATCCCGCGAACGCGGGTCGCTGGCCTTTGAACTTTATGTCGCCGTGTCGCACCCTGCCAAGCCTCCGGAAGAAATGAAGGCGCTTCTGCCTGATCACCTCGCCTACCAGGCCAAACTGGAAGCCGAGGGAAAACTGTTCCTTGCCGGCCCGATGTCGGATGAAACCGGAGAGGAAATGGTCGGAATTGGCCACATCGTTTACCGCGCGGACTCTCTTGACGAGGCGCGAAAGCTGGCGGAGGCCGACCCCATGCATGCGAACGGTGGCCGCACGTTCACCCTGCGTCGCTGGCTCGTGAACGAGGGCTGCTTGAACCTGCATGTCGGACTGTCTACGAAATCCGTACACATCTCCTGACGATTCCCTGCCATTGACAGGATCCCTGTCGAGACCACGCGGCCGCTCACGTGCCGTTACGCCTGAGGAAACACATTATGAAAATTACACTGTATCACTCGCCGGGCGCATGCTCGGTGGCGCCCTACATTTCGCTTCTCGAGGCAGGCGCCGACTTTGATGTGACGATCGTCAGCCTGAAACAGAACCAGCAGTTCACCGAGGAATATGCGACGCTCAATCCCAAGCGGAAGGTTCCCTACCTCGTCGTCGACGGCAAGGGCTTGAGCGAGAACGTCGCCATTCAAAGCTGGATCGCCGAGACATTCCCCGACGCGGGACTCTTGCCGTCCGACTCCTGGGACCATAAGCAGGCCATTTCCTACATGGGCTGGTTCGGTTCGGGCATGCATCCGCACATCACCCGGCACTTCAAAACCGGAAAATTCTGCGCCCTGCCGGAAGCGGAAGCGGACATCAAGGCGCGCGCCAAGACGATGCTGTTCGAGCAGCTGCAGCTTGTCGATGACGTGCTTGCCGGCCGGACGTGGTTCTTTGACCACTTCACCGCCTGCGATGCCTATTTCTTCTGGGTGTTCGACAGGGCGCTGAGAGAAGGCTTCGATCTGAGCGAATTCACCAATGCAAGCGCGCACAACGAACGCGTGCGCGCCCGCGCTTCGGTTCAGAAGGCCTTGGCCCACACGGCCGGCTGAACAAGGGTCGACCTATTCAATCAAGAAGCAATTGCTTGATTGAATAGGTTCATCCCTCCCCCGTCATCACCCTACCCCTTCACCGCGTCGTTCAGGACGAACATGATGATGCAGGGTTCCGTGCCCCGGTTGGCCCAGGCATGGTTCGTTCCCTGCTGAACGATGACATCGCCTGCCTTCAGGTGAATATCCTCCTCGTCCATCAGCATCCAGATCTCGCCCTGAAGCACGATCGAATAATCGAGCGAGTCGGTGCGGTGCATGTAGGGGTGCCTGGCGTTCTCAACGACATTGTGGCCGGCCCCCATTGCGGCGAAGGCCGTCTTGCCGTCGATATTGGCGATGACTTCCGGATCCTCGGGGTCGAACTGGACGACGCGGAAGACGGCACCATTCTTGGGAGGGTGCAGGACCAGCGGCCCGGCGACCGGGTCGTCGTGCCGCTCCATCGGCGCGGGCGTACGGTCATGCTGCCAGAAATTGGTCAGTGTCACACCCGGCCGTGTCGGGCGCTGAAGAATGCACTCTGCCGTGTCGTCACGGATGACCTTTGCAACGCCGTTCTCGTCGTGCCCGGTCACGACCCGGCGAAATTTCCTGGCTTCAAATCCCATGTGGGCGCTCCTCTTTCTAATGTCTGGTAGCGTTTGCGCGGAGAACGTAACGCCTGTGGGCGTAGACCGCGGCGAGACCCGCTATGCCCGCGGCATTCGACAGCAGCCCCTGGTCCATCATCCCGAGACCGGAGAGGAACAGGACGGCCCGCTCCCAGTAGGCGAGCGAGTGCTGCAGATAGCCGACGACAGCCGCGGCCACGAGCATCACGCCGACCATGCCGCTGACAACGGCAAAGGCGATCTCTGGTGCGGTTCCGTTGAGCATCAGCGCCGGGCCGTAGAAGAACATGTACGGCAAGACGAAACACGTGATGCCGTACGAGAAGGCGGTCCAGCCGACCTTGTTGATGTCGGCCCGGGCGATGCCCGCCGCCACATAGGACGCAAGCGCCACCGGCGGTGTGATGGTTGAGACGCAGCCGAAAAAGAACACGAACATGTGGGCCGTCATCAACGGCACGCCCATCTTTGCCAAGGCGGGCGCCACCACTGTCGCCAGGATCAGGTAGGCGGCCGTTGTCGGCAGACCCATGCCGAGGATCAGCGCCGTGAACATGGTGAAGATCAGCGCCAGCAGCGTGAAGCCCATGGAGGCGTCGATGATCAGCCCGGATATCTTTGATCCCAGGCCGGTTATTCCGAGCGTCCCCGCAATGATCCCGGCGGCGGCGCAGGCGATGGCAATCGGCACCACGCTTTCGGCCCCCTGGATGATCGCCCGCGCGATATTGCGCAGCAGCGCGACATCGATCCTTCGGGTCCACACGATGTGACACGCCAGCAGCAGAAGGATGGAAAAGAACGAGGCCATGAACGGCGAGTAGCCGTAGATCATCATCACGATGAGCGTGACGAACGGAATGATGAACTGTCCGCCCTTGAGCAGGATCGACCACATGGGCTCGTCATCGCCCACCGGCTGCGCCAGAGGTTCGATGCCGTTCCGCTGCGCCTGGAAATGCACCACGAAGAACATCGAGGAGAAGAACAGCAACGCCGGGATCAGCGCGGCCGCCATGACGTCCGCATAGGGAACGCCGATGATTTCGGCCATGATGAAGGCGGCGGCTCCCATGACCGGCGGCATGATCTGCCCGCCGGTGGAGACGACGGCCTCGATCGCCCCGGCCTGATCCGCCTTGTAGCCTTCCCGCTTCATCATCGGAATCGTCAGCGACCCGGTGACCGCGACATTGCCCGCGGCGGAACCGGAAATCATGCCCAGCAATGTCGAGAAGATGACGGCGGTCTTGGCGCCGGCGGCGCGCATGCCCCGTGTCAGGCGGCTCGCCAGACGGAAGAAAAAATCCCCCGCCCCGAAGGCACTGAGGAAAGCGCCATACATGGCAAACAGGATGATGTAGGTGGACGAGACACCGATCGGCACACCGAAGATGCCGTTCGAGGTGGTCGTCATATATTCCGCAATCCGCGTGAGGCTGTAGCCACGGCTGGCCAGCGGCCCGGGCAGATACTCGGAGACGAATGGATAGACGAAGAACACCGCGCACAAGAGCGCGAGCGCCAATCCGGCTCCCCGCCGCGCTGCCTCAAGCACCAGCAGAATGATGATCACGCCAACCGCGGCGTCCATCGGAACGGTTGCCCCGCCGGACATGGCAATGTCCTTCCATCGGGACAGCAGATAGAGCCCTGCCCCGATCGTCACGGCAATCAGTACGATGCGCAGCAACCGGTCCCACGTCGCGTGCTCGAACCGCTTCAAGGAAGGCGTCGCCATGAACAGCAATGCCAGCATCATCACGAGATGGACAATGCGGATTTCACGCGTCGACAGGACCACGAAGCCCGAGACGATCAGCAGGTGGAATACGCCGATTGCAAAGGCAAACGCCAGTATTCCGGAACTGAAAAGCTTGTCGACCACAGGCTTCATGGTATTGCCGATCCGTTTGCGAGAAGCATCAAGATGCGTGCGGACAGCCCTTGAAACCGTCCGCACGCACGCAGTGACCTGACTGGTCGGGCATCACTCCTTGAAGAAGCGTTCCGCGCCCGGATGCAGCGGGATCGACATCTTGAGCGACCGGGCGGGATCGACCTGCTTGGCGAGCGCGTTCTCGGCCTCGAACTCGTCCATGTTGCCGTAGATCGCCTTGGCAATACGGTAGGCGACGTCATCATCCATGGTCGCATTGACGACGAGCATGTTCGAAACGCCGACAACCGCCCCTTCGGTATCCGTATCGTAGACATCGGGAGTGACCGTGAAGCCATCATACGCAGGCGTCTTTTCCTGCAAGGCCGCGAGTTGCTCGGCGCTCAGATTGATGAACTTGAGCTTCGCCGATGCTTTTGCCTGCATCACCGCGGCGGCCGGATATCCCGACAGCGCGAAGGATGCATCGACGATGCCGTCGGAAAGCTGGCTGAAACCGTCTCCATACGACACGAAACTCGGCGTGATGTCATCGATGGTCAGCCCTTCCAGCGCGAGGATCGCGTTGAGAAAGGGAATTGTGCCACCTCCGGCCGGCCCGACGGCGATCCGCTTGCCTTTCAGGTCGGCGACGGTGGAAATGTCGGAATCGGCCAGAACCATCATGTGCAGGATGCTGGGATGCAGCGATCCGATGCCGCGCAGATCCAGGCCGGCGCCCTTGTACGGGCCGGCATTCTTGTTGGCCAGTGCGGCAAGATTGTTGTTTGTGATACCCGCATCGATTTCACCCGTTCCCAGCAGGCGCGGGTTCTGCACCGACCCTTCGGTGACGATGGGCACCATCGTGATGTCGTTGCCCGCGTGCCGGCTGACCAATGTCGAGATCGCCTGACCAACGGGATAAAAGGCACCGCCCTGGCTGGCCGTACCCAGCCGCAGTTCCGCGGCGCCTGCACCCAAGGTAACGACAAACATAGCCGCCCCGGCAACGATTCCGGAGACGCCAAGACTACGAAAACCGGTCATTTTCATGTTTTCCTCCCACATACAGTTCCGTAACGTTCAAGACTAACCTGACTTCCGATACGGCACAATTAAAATCGATATTTTTCTTTGCAATCAAATAATGTACATAATAGATTGCAGCTTCGGGACCTGGAAACCATGCGGGAGCACCGTTTCATCACGCGTTACAGTGATTTTACAACGGTCGCTCGCCAGGCGTCATTCCGGGTCAACGCCCGATCACGCACTGTCTGAAGTAATTACGGGAGGATAACATGAAGAAAACCAATCGGTGGCTCGGTCTTTTGGGAGCCACGCTCATCGCCACCATGGGAGCATCATCCCTGGTAGACGCCGCAAACGTTGACGGTCCGAAAGTATTCTGGAAAATTTCCACGTTCGGCAATCCGCGCGCGCTTTCCAAGGGCATGGAAGAAATGGCCGCGAAGGTGAGCGAGGAAACCGGCGGCAATTTCGAAATCAAGATCTTCTACGGCGAGCAGTTGTCCAAGGCGGCCGAAAACCTCGACGGACTGAAGGTCAACGCGTTCGAGGGTGCCGCGATCTGCAACTTCTATCATCCCGGCAAGGCCCCCGCGTGGATGGTCTTCTCCCTCCCCTTCCTGCCGCTTGGTGACCCCCAGGTGGACAAATACGTCCGTTCGAAGATGTTTGAGCATCCGGCGATTGTCGCGGACATGGAGAAATGGAACGCCATTCCCTATGTCTCCGGTCTCCTGCCGCAGTTCGAGATTCTCGGCCGCGGCGACGTGCCGACGAAACTGGCGGACTGGAACGGCAAGCGTGTTCGTGCCGGTGGCGGTCTCGGCAACGCAATGGAGAAACTGGGCGCGACGAAGCAGACGCTGCCTGCGGGCGAGACGTCAACGGCCATGCAGCGCGGCGCGGTTGATGCTGCCGCCTTCCCCTTCACGTATGGCCACGTCGCCTACTCAATTGTCGATGAAGCGGACTGGTACACGTCCAACCTCGCACCCGGTACGTCCGAATGTGGGTGGGTCCTCAACAAGACTGCCTATGAACAACTTCCCGATCAGTACAAGAAGCTGCTGATGGACAACCGCGAAATGATCCTCGACACAACGCTCGCCGCCTACAAGGCGCAGGACGAGAAGAACCTTCCGTTGTTCGCCGAAAAGCTCGAAAAGATCGTCTACACCGACGAACAGATCGCGGAGTTCCGTGAGATTGCCGCCAAGCCCGTCTGGGACGAGTGGATTGCAGCCAATCAGGACAAGTTCGACGCGCAGGGCGTGTTCGACGCAATCTGGAAATACGCGGACGAAGCGCCGAAGTAACGGCACTTCTGAACTGGTTCGGGCGGCCTTCTGGCCGTCCGTTTTCCATTCTACGATCCGATCGGAATCATCACCGTGACCTTCACTTCTGACTTGCCCCCGGCCAGCGGCCTGCTCACGCGGCTCGACCGTCTGGCCGCACCGATAGAAACCATAGCGAGCTACGGAGCGGGCCTGGCCATTTTCGCCCTCATGGTCCTGGGCGCCGCGCAGATCATCCTGCGTTCAGTCTTCAATCTGCCGATCGCCGGCTACATCGACATGGTCTACCTGATCATGCCGGCGATTGCCCTCCTGGGCACGGCCTACTGCCAGCGTCTTGGCGCCCATATCAGGATGGAACTGCTGATCGGATTTCTGCACGGCCGCATGCTGTGGCTGACAGAGATCGTCGCGACAGCCCTCGCAATGGCCATCATCGGCGTGCTGACCGTTTACGGCTGGGATCACTTCATGCGGTCGATCACGCTCGGCGACACGACGATCGATTCGGAGTTCATCGTCTGGCCATCAAAACTGCTTGTTCCGGCAGCGTTTGCGCTGTGGTTCGTCCGCCTGTTCATACAGCTTGTCGGCTCGATCCGGATGTTCATTGATCCATCGCTCGAACCTGTGGGCGTTGTGCTGCGCCACGATGCGCACGAGCTTGCCCACGAAGAAATCGTGGAAGCCTTCGGCGAGGATGTTACGGAAACAGGGGGCCGAAAATGATCATCGGTATTGGTTTCGCCGACCCGTTCCTGGTTGGATTGATCGCCGTCGGACTTCTATTTGTGATGGTCCTTCTAGGCGTCAGGGTCGTCTTTGCGGCGGCGATTTGCGGCATGCTCGGGCTGGTCGAACTCCTCGGCTGGGGTCCCGCGGCGGGTATCGTCGGCACGATCCCGCATTCAAAATCGGCGAGTTACGAACTCAGCGTCCTGCCGCTGTTCATCTTTATCGGCTTCCTCGCCTTTCACGCGGGGCTGACACAGCAGCTTTTCGATGCCGCGCGCAAGTGGCTCGGCTGGCTGCCCGGAGGCATGGCGGTTGCGACCGTCATGGCGACCGCCGGCTTCGCGGCCGTGTCGGGCGCCTCCACCGCAACGTCGGCGGTGTTTGCGCGCGTCGCCATCCCGGAGATGCTGAAATACGGCTACGACAAGAAACTCGCGGCCGGCGTCGTCGCCGCGGGCGGAACCCTTGCCTCGCTCATTCCGCCATCCGCCATTCTGGTGATCTATGCCATCATCGTGGAAGAATCCGTCGGCAAGCTGCTGCTCGCGGGATTTCTGCCCGGTTTTCTGTCGGCCATTGTCTATGGGCTGATCATCGTCATCTGGGCGATCCGCAAACCCGAACAGGCCCCGGCCGTTCCGGCTTCCAACTGGAACGAACGCCTGCGGTCCTTGCCGGGCGTATCTCCCATCTTTCTGGTGGTCGCCATCATCATGGTGTCGATGTTCACCG
>JBFHII010000016.1:0-14746 GCA_041596535.1 Breoghania sp.
GATCCGGCGAGTGCCCGGCAGGGATGGTGGGCGCGGATGACCGGCGCCCTGCAGCTGCGCAAGAACGGCACCCTGCGCGAGAACCTTGAGAGCGTGCTGGCCCATGATGAGGGTATGGACGCGACGTTCTCGCCCGAGGAGCGCGTGCTGCTCAGCAACATCCTGCGGTTGCGCGAGGTGCGCATCGAGGACGTGATGATCCCGCGCGCCGATATCGACGCGGTCGAGGAAAGCGTGCCGCTGGGCAAGTTGCTGGAGCTGTTCCAGGAATCCGGCCATTCGCGCATGCCGGTCTACCGCGAGACGCTCGACGACCCGCGTGGCATGGTGCATATCAAGGACCTGCTGGCGTTCTTTTCCGATGCCCTGGTGGATACGAGCGTGCAAGCCGCGCAGGATGCCGGCGGCGAGCCGGCGGGCGATCAGGCGGATGACAGCGTCGCCGGCTTCGAGCCGCGGCGGATCGACATCACCAAGCCGCTGTCGCAGCTGAAACTGATCCGTCCCGTGCTGTTCGTGCCGCCCTCCATGCCCGCGGCCGACCTGATGGCCAAGATGCAGGCATCGCGCGTGCAGATGGCGCTGGTGATCGACGAATACGGCGGCACCGACGGGCTGGTGTCGCTGGAGGACCTTGTCGAGACCGTCGTCGGCGACATCGAGGACGAGCACGACGAGGACGAGGAGCCGATGATCACCATCCAAAGCGACGGGCGCTGGGTGGCGGATGCGCGCGTCGCCGTCGAGGACGCAGAAGAGGAACTGGGCGCCGGCTTCGACATCGGCGAGATGGCCGAGGAAGTCGACACGCTGGGCGGACTGCTGTTCACGTTGGTCGGCCGGGTTCCGGTGCGCGGCGAGCTGATATCCTCGCGCAGCCTGCCCGGGTTCGAGTTCGAGATCCTCGATGCGGACCCGAGGCGCATCAAGCGGCTGCGGATCACCCGCAAGCGTCACGAGCGGGTCAATCCCGATGTCCGGCGCCGTCAGAAGCGCGCCGCGGTGGAACCCCAGGACGCCGCATAGCCGCGGACGAACGGGTCCGCGGGACCCCGGTGCGGGCCCCCGTCAGGAGTCCGCATCCGGAAGTCCGCGATACGCAGCCAAATGCGTTGATCCGATTGCATCCGCCCCGCATTGTCGGGGCGATAGTCATCACGTGATTCGGTTCCCGTCCAGATGTTGCAGCGCTTCGCCGATACGCTTGTCTTGAGCTGGGGGCGCCGGCGCGCCGCATTTGCGCTGTTCTTCGGCGCAGTTGCGGCGCTTGCCCAGGCGCCGCTTGGCGCCTTCCCGGTGCTGCTCGTGTCGCTTCCCGCGCTGGTTTGGCTGCTTGATGGCGCGTTGTCGCAGAGCCGGCCGACGCTGCCTGCCCGCATGCGTGTGGCGGCGCTGATCGGCTGGCTGTTCGGCTTCGGCTATTTTCTCGCGGGGCTCTGGTGGATCGGCGGCGCGTTCCTGGTGGAGGCCGAGGATTTCGGCTGGATGATGCCGTTTGCGGTGCTCATCATGCCGGCCGGCCTGGCCCTGTTCTGGGGGCTCGGCAGTGCGCTTGCGGCAGCCTTCTGGACGGAAGACTGGCGCCGGATCGTCGCGCTGGCTTTCGGCCTGGCACTGGTCGAATGGCTGCGCGGTCACGTGCTGACCGGTTTTCCGTGGAATGCGCTGGGCGACGGTTTCGCCGCCAATACGCTGATGATGCAGCCGGCAGCGCTGGTCGGCGTGTACGGCCTGTCGTTCCTCGCGGTGCTGATTTTCGCGGCGCCCGCGGTGCTGACCGATCCGCTGCCGCAGTCCGGCCGCGGGCGTTTCGCCTTCCTCCTTGCCGTCGCGTTGCTGTTCGCCGGGCTTGCGGGCTATGGCGCGGTGCGTCTCGCGGGAACCGGCAGCGCGGATGTCGCCGGCGTGCGTCTGCGTCTCGTGCAGCCGGCGATCGCCCAGCGTGACAAATGGGTGCCGGAGAACCGCCAGTGGATCTTCGACAGCTACCTGTCGCTGAGCGTTGGCGCGGACGGGGCGTCCGTGGGAGAGGCGCATGCGGCCGATGCCGGTACGGCGGGTCTTGAGGGAATCACCCACCTGGTCTGGCCGGAATCGGTGTTTCCCTTCCTGTTGACCGAGGAGCCCGAGGCGCTTTCGGCCATCGCCGCCCTTCTGCCCGAGAACACCAGCCTGCTCACCGGGGCGCTGCGTGCCGAGGGCGAGACGCGGCCGCGCGATTTCTTCAACAGCATCTACGTGATCGACAGCGACGGCACCATTCAGGATGCCTACGACAAGGTTCACCTGGTGCCCTTCGGAGAGTATCTGCCGCTGCGCGGGGTACTGGAATCCCTCGGCCTGGAGAATCTGACCAAGGTGCCGGGCGGCTTCACGGCGGGTTACCGACGGCGCCCGATAACACCCGTGCTGGCGCCGCCGTTCTCGCCGCTGATCTGCTACGAGATCGCTTTCCCCGGCGAGGTCGTGAACCGCGATGGCTCCCGCCCGGGCTGGATGCTCAATGTCACCAATGATGCATGGTTCGGCGAAAGCATCGGTCCCTACCAGCATCTGCACCAGGCGCGAATGCGCGCGGTGGAAGAGGGCCTTCCGGTGGTGCGGGCCGCCAACACCGGCGTATCCGCTGTGATTGACGCGCGCGGCCGGATCCGCGGCAGCATCGCGCTCGGCGATGTCGGCATTCTCGACGCCAACCTGCCCGGGGCGGAGCCCCTGACCGTCCACGCGCGGCTGGGCGATGCCCCGCTTGCGGTGATGCTGCTGGTGGCGCTGGGTGTGCTGGTGCGCGGTCGCATGCGGGCCGCACGCGACCAGGGTCCCGGCGCCACCGGCTGAGCCACGGCGCCTCCGCCACGCTACCCGCGCAACGTGCGTTTTTCCCGCTCCGATTGACGCGGTGGGGCGCATACGGGCATTATCCCGCCTTCTCCGTTCAATTGCGGATACCTGCGCCGCGCGTTCGGCGCATGCGCAGGAAAGCGATACGACGACACCTTGCCCGCGGGCAAACCAGCGGTCAGCGGTGTGGTTTTCAACGGATCGGCGGTCGTGGTGACGAGCACGTCCAGGGCCGGAAAAGATGAATGCGGACGGACAATGCCGACAAAGAAGACTCCCAACCCCATTGATGTCCATGTCGGCAGCCGGGTCCGCCTGCGCCGCATGATGCTCGGCATGTCGCAGGAAAAGCTCGGCGAGCACCTGGGCATCACCTTCCAGCAGATCCAGAAATACGAGAAGGGCGCCAACCGGATCGGTGCCAGCCGCCTGCATCACATCTGCACGGTGCTGAATGTGCCGGTGTCATTCCTGTTCGAGGACGCCCCGGGCGGCCAGACGGATGCGCCTGGTTTCGGCGAGGCGCAGCCCGCGACCTACGTGCGGGACTTCCTGTCCAGCGCGGAAGGCCTGTCGCTGAACAAGGCATTCGTGCGCATCGAGGACCCGCAGGTCCGCAAGCGCGTTGTCGATCTGGTGCGCGCACTCGCGGGCGACGACGGCTAGAGGCCTCTCCCCGTGTGCCGCCTGCCTGCCGCGCCGGCCTGTGCTGCCGGCGTTATCCGGGCCGCAGCCGCGCGCCGCGATGCCGGAATGCGCGCGCGGCAGGGGGCCGTTGGCACCCAAAGGCTTGACCTTCAGGGGAAACCCTGCAACCTGCCATTTCTGCGCGGCGGCGGATTGCGATATCTTCCGCCGTTTCTCCTCGCAAAATTGACTGTTTCCCAGAAGGACCGTGACCGTGGCCCGCCAAGACTATCTCTTCACTAGCGAATCCGTGTCCGAAGGACACCCGGACAAAGTATGCGACCGGATCTCTGACACCATCGTCGACGCGTTTCTGTCGCGACTTCCCGAAGCGCGTGTTGCCTGCGAGACGCTGGCAACAACCAACCGCGTCGTGATTGCCGGGGAAACCCGCGGCCCGGCGGATATCAGCCACGACCTTCTCGCGCACAAGGCGCGCATGGCGATCAAGGACATCGGCTACGAGCAGGACGGTTTCCACTGGGAGACGGCGAAGATCGACGTGCATCTGCATGCGCAGTCCGCCGACATCGCCCAGGGCGTCGATGCCGCCAACAACAAGGATGAGGGCGCAGGCGACCAGGGCATCATGTTCGGTTACGCCTGCCGCGAGACGCCGGAACTGATGCCGGCGCCGATTCTCTATTCGCACAAGATTCTGCGTGTGCTCGCCGAAGCCCGCAAGTCGGGTAACGAGCCGGCGCTCGGCCCCGACGCCAAGAGCCAGGTCACCGTGCGCTACGCCGACGGCAAGCCGGTCGGCATCACCTCCATTGTCCTGTCGACGCAGCATCTCGACGAGACGCTGTCATCGGATGACATCAAGGCAATCGTCGCGCCCTATATCACCGCCTGCCTGCCCGATGGCTGGGTTTCCGGCGAGACCGCCTGGCATGTCAATCCGACCGGCAAGTTCGTCATCGGCGGACCGGACGGCGACTGCGGCCTGACCGGCCGCAAGATCATCGTCGACACCTACGGCGGCGCGGCCCCGCACGGCGGCGGAGCCTTCTCCGGCAAGGATCCCACCAAGGTCGACCGTTCGGCCGCCTATGCGTCGCGCTATCTGGCCAAGAACGTGGTCGCCGCCGATCTGGCGGACCGCTGCACGATCCAGCTGTCCTACGCCATCGGCGTTGCCGAGCCGCTGTCGGTCTATGTGGATCTGCACGGAACCGGCCGCGTCGACGAGGCGAAGCTCGAAAGCGGCCTGCGCGAGGTCATGAACCTGACGCCGCGCGGCATCCGCGAGCACCTGCAGCTCAACAAGCCGATCTACGCGCGCACCGCGGCCTACGGCCACTTCGGCCGCGAGCCGGAATCCGACGGCGGCTTCTCCTGGGAGAAGCTCGACCTGGTCCACGCGCTGCGCGACATCGTTTCCTGACGCGCGACTTCTCCGACCGGCGGCGCCCCGTGCGGGCACCGCATTGATGCAAATCCGAGCCGGCCCCCAGGGGCCGGCTTTTGGTTGACCGGCGTTGGTATTACTGTACGAGCATGAGCGAACATAGAAGGACCGCCCTGTTCGGGCGGCGCAAGGGCAAGCCGCTGCGGGCGCGCCAAAGCGTCCTGATGCGGGACGTGCTGCCGCAGCTGGAAGTCGATATCTCGCGGCCGCTCGACGCGGATCTGCGCGGCCTGTTTTCAGCCGACGTCGACGCGGTGTGGCTCGAGATCGGCTTTGGCGGCGGCGAGCATCTGGTCCACCGGGCAGGCGAAAACCCGCGGGTCGGGCTTATCGGCTGCGAGCCTTTCATCAACGGCATGGCGAAGGCGGTCTCCCGGGTGTCCGAGCAGGCGCTGGACAATGTGCGGCTGCTCAATGACGACGCGGGGCTGCTGCTCGACCAGTTGCCCGAGGCGTCGATCGACCTGGCCTATCTGCTGTATCCCGATCCGTGGCCGAAGAAGCGCCACTGGAAGCGGCGCTTCGTCGGCCCGCGCAATCTCGACAGGCTGGCGCGGGCGCTGCGGCCCGGCGCGGAATTCCGCTTCGCCAGCGATATCGAGAGCTACGTGAACTGGACGCTGCAGCATCTGCACGCCCATCCGGCGTTCGAGTGGAGTGACGCGGCGGCGGCCGACTGGCAGACGCCGTGGCAGGGCTGGTCCGGCACCCGTTACGAGGCGAAGGCGATCCGCGAAGGCCGCACTCCGGCCTACCTGACCTTCCGGCGCCGATAGGCGCGGTTCGGGCAAAATTCCGCCCGGCCGCAACTGCGGGCTTGAATTGGCCCGCCTTTCGACTATATTCCCCGCAAGTTCAAATTCTCATCAGCCTCTCTAAGGGCAGTTTGAGGGTGGGTCCCGGCGGGACCCGCCTTTTTTGTTACCCGGAGGCAGGCGGTCCGCAAGCGGACCCGCGGGACGTCCCGGGTTTCAACCCGTAGCATCAAGGATGCCACATGTCGGTTCGTGAACCGCGTCTGATCACGGAACAGGGGCTCGACGCCCGGATCGCGGCCGTTGCCGAGCCGGTCATCGAGGATCTCGGTTATCAGCTTGTGCGCGTGCGCGTCACCGGGCAGAACGGCTGCACGGTGCAGATCATGGCCGAGCGGCCCGACGGCACCATGACGGTGGAAGGCTGCGAGGAAGTCAGCCGCGCGCTTTCGCCGGTTCTCGATGTGGACGATCCGGTCGGCGACGCCTACCATCTGGAACTGTCCTCTCCCGGCATCGACCGGCCGCTCGTCCGTGCGTCGGACTTCGAGCGCTGGTCCGGTCACGAGGCCAAGGTCGAGATGTCGGTGATGCACGACGGGCGCAAGCGCTTCCGCGGCGTGCTGCTTGGCACGCGCGACGGCACCGCGGGGATCCGGATCCCGGATGCCAAGGCCGATGCCCAGGATACGTTTTGGCTGACGATCGGCGATATCGCCGAGGCGCGGCTTGTCTTGACGGATGACCTGATCGACGCGGCGCTGCGCTCCGGCAAGGTACCCGGCGCCGGCGATCAGGCGGACAACTAGAGCAGCTCCGGGATTCGCGGTTCCGGACAGGGGTCCGGATCCGCCCGGAAATCCATACGTTGGGGTTGGGCTTTCCGGCCGTGCCCCGAGAGGAAGGACCGACCGCGCGCGCAGCGCGGGTTGGAGGAGTGACGACGATGGCTATCAGTGCGAACCGTCTGGAACTTTTGCAAATCGCGGATGCGGTGGCCCGCGAGAAGGTGATCGATCGGCAGATCGTCATCGAGGCCATGGAAGACGCGATCCAGAAAGCCGCCCGCTCGCGGTACGGATCCGAGACGAACGTCAAAGCCGAAATCAATCCGAAATCCGGCGAGATCCGTCTTTCGCGCCTGCTGCAGGTGGTCGAGGACGTCGAGAACATGTCGACCGAGATCGGTGTCGAGCAGGCGCTGGAACGCAATCCGGAAGCGCAGCTGGGCGATTACATCGCCGAGCCGCTGCCGCCGCTCGACTTCGGCCGCATCGCCGCCCAGTCCGCCAAGCAGGTGATCGTGCAGAAGGTGCGCGAAGCCGAGCGCGACCGCCAGTACGACGAATACAAGGACCGCATCGGCGAGATCTGCTCCGGCGTGATCAAGCGCGTCGAGTACGGCAACGTGATCGTCGACATGGGCCGCGCCGAGGCGATCGTGCGCCGCGACGAACTGATCCCGCGCGAAACCTTCCGCACCGGCGACCGCATTCGCGCCTATATCTATGACGTGCGCCGCGAACAGCGCGGTCCGCAGATCTTTCTGTCGCGCACGCACCCGCAGTTCATGGCCAAGCTGTTTGCCCAGGAAGTGCCGGAAATCTACGACGGCATCATCGAGATCCGCTCGGTCGCGCGCGATCCCGGATCGCGGGCCAAGATCGCCGTCATCTCCAACGACGCTTCGATCGATCCGGTCGGCGCCTGCGTGGGTATGCGCGGCAGCCGTGTGCAGGCCGTCGTCGGCGAGCTGCAAGGCGAGAAGATCGACATCATTCCGTGGTCTCCGGACCCGGCGACCTTCATCGTCAACGCGCTGCAGCCGGCAGAAGTGTCCAAGGTGGTGCTCGACGAGGATGCGCAGCGCATCGAGGTCGTGGTGCCCGACGAACAGCTCTCGCTGGCCATCGGCCGCCGCGGCCAGAACGTGCGTCTGGCCTCCCAGCTGACCGGCTGGGACATCGACATCATGACGGAAGCCGACGAGAGCGAACGCCGCCAGAAGGAATTCGCCGAACGCTCGCAGCTGTTCATGGAAGCGCTGAACGTCGACGAGATGGTCGGCCAGCTTCTGGCATCCGAGGGATTTGCCTCCGTCGAGGAAGTCGCCTATGTGGAGCCGGAGGAAGTTGCCTCCATCGAGGGCTTCGATCTGGAGACCGCCGAGGAGATCCAGGCGCGTGGCCGCGAGCATCTCGAAGAGCAGGAAGCCCGCTACGACACCGAGCGCAAGGAACTGGGTGTGCAGGACGAGCTGCGCACCATCGACGGCATCACGACGGCCATGATGGTCGCGCTGGGCAAGGACGAGATCCGCAGCATCGAGGACCTTGCCGGCTGTGTGACCGATGACCTGATCGGCTGGTCTGAGCGCAAGGACGGGGAAGTCACCCGCCACGCCGGAGCGCTGAGCGAATTTGACATTTCGCGTCAGGAAGCCGAGACAATGATCATGGCGGCGCGTATCGCCGCCGGCTGGATCACCGCCGAGGACCTGGTCGTCGAGGAAATCGAGGACGACGAGGACTATGATGCGGAAGAGGGTGAAGGCTATGAGGACGGCGACGAGGCGTCCCCTGAGGCCGTCGAACCCGTGATCCTGCGCTCCGTCGACGAGGAGAGCGCCTGAGCGGATCGGTTCCGGTGGTGCGGGCCATGACAAAGCGCGGCGAGCCCGGCGAAAGACAATGCGCGGTGACGCGCGAGACGCGGCCGGTGGATCAGCTGATCCGTTTTGTCCTGGCGCCGGACGGCTCCGTTGTTCCGGACCTCAAGAGGGTTCTGCCGGGACGCGGCGTCTGGGTTACCGCGACACGCGAGGCGATCGAGACGGCCGAACGCAAGAAGGCCTTCGGTCGCGCGTTCAAGGCCGACGCCCACGTGGTGCCCGGCCTGGCCGACAGGATCGAAGACCAGCTCGAGAAGGCCGTGCTTGGCAATCTCGGCCTGATCCGCAAGGCGGGTCAGATGGTGGTCGGTTTCGCCAAGGTCGAGGCTGCGCTGAAGCGTGGTGATGTCGGAGTGTTGATCCATGCGTCGGATGCGTCCGACGACGGAATACGCAAACTTGCCGCCCTCTCGGCGGCGCGGTTTGGAAAGACGGGCGGGCCACCGGTCATCCGCTCGTTAAGTTCGTCCCAATTGAGTTTGGCATTGGGCAGGGCAAATGTGATACATGCTGCATTGCTCGCAGGCCGGACGAGCGAAAGTTTCATGGCACGTGAACGCGTGCTGGCAGGATTTCGGGCAGATTCCGCAGCGGCGACCCGCAACGGCGCGGACAAAGCTGCGGCGCAGGACTTGAAGGCAGAATGAGCGACACAAAAGACACCGGCGATAAAACGATCTCCATGGAGCGGAAGCAGACGCTTTCCGTGCCGCGTAGCGTCGAGCAGGGAACTGTTCGGCAGAGCTTTTCCCATGGGCGCTCGAAGCAGGTTGTCGTTGAGAAGAAAAAACGGCGGGCGGTAACGCCCGGGCAGCCTGAAGAACGGGCCGCGGAACCCGCGTCCCCGGCGCCCAAGGCGCCGCGCCCCGAACGTCCGGCCCGTGCCGAACGCCCCGGCGGCGGCAAGCGCCCGGCCAGCGGTGCTCCGCAGCAGAAGCGCGGTGGCGCGGTGCTGCGCACCCTGACGGCCGACGAGGCCAAGGCGCGCGCCATGGCGTTGCGCGAAGCGCAGGTCCGTGACGTCGAGGAGCGCAAGCTTGCCGTTGAACAGGCCAAGCAGCGCGCTGCCGACGAAGCCCGCCGCAAGATCGAGGAAGAGGCTCGCCTGAAGGCCGAAGCCGAGGCCCAGGCGCGTGAGGAGGCGGAAGCCGCTGTTCGCGCCGCCGAGGAAGCCAAGGCCAAGAAGGCGAAGGAAGCCGAGGAAGCCGCGCGGCCGAAGGCCGCAGCGTCGACCGGCCCCGCCGTCACACCCGAGGAGGTGGCCGCGCAGGCCGCCCGCCGCAGCGGTCTGGACGACGGTCCGGCGCGCCGCAATGTGGGTGCGGAAGACAAGAAGCCGATGGCGCTGCGACCCGCCAAGCGCGTCAAGCCGGCGCCGGAGAAGGCGGCCCCGCGCTCGGACGATCGCCGCCGCTCGAAGCTGACGATCACCAGTGCATTTGCCGAGGAAAGCCAGCGCGGCCGT
The DNA here is from genome assembly GCA_041596535.1 of Breoghania sp. Classification (GTDB taxonomy): domain Bacteria; phylum Pseudomonadota; class Alphaproteobacteria; order Rhizobiales; family Stappiaceae; genus Breoghania. Next base: position 9,831 of record JBFHII010000016.1, read on the forward strand.
TCGCTCGCAGCCCTGCGCCGCCGTCGCGAAAAGGAAAAGCGCGCCGGCCAGAAGGTGGTGCGCGAGAAGGTCATGCGCGAAGTTCAGCTGCCGGATCAGATCACCATCCAGGAACTCGCGAACCGGATGACGGAACGCTCCGTCGACGTCATCAAGATGTTGATGAAGCAGGGCCAGATGCTCAAGGCCACCGATGTCATCGACGCCGACATGGCGCAGCTGATTGCCGAGGAACTCGGTCACTCGGTCCGTCGTGTGTCGGAAGCGGACGTTGAAGTCGGCGTGTTCTCCGAGCCCGATGACGAAAGCGATCTGCAGGCGCGTCCGCCGGTCGTGACCATCATGGGCCACGTCGATCACGGCAAGACGTCGCTGCTCGACGCGTTCCGGGAGTCTAATGTGGTCAAGGGCGAGGCCGGTGGCATCACCCAGCACATCGGCGCCTACCAGGTCGAGCAGGACGGTCAGAAGATCACCTTCATCGATACGCCGGGCCACGCCGCGTTTACGCAGATGCGTGCCCGTGGCGCCAAGGCGACCGATCTGGTGATCCTGGTCGTGGCTGCCGACGATGGCGTCATGCCGCAGACCAAGGAAGCGATTGCGCACGCACGGGCGGCGGAAGTGCCGATCATCGTGGCGATCAACAAGATCGACAAGCCGGGCGCGGACCCCAATCGGGTGCGCTCCGAGCTGCTGCAGGAATCGCTGGTCGTTGAATCGATGGGCGGCGACGTTCTCGAGGTCGAGGTTTCGGCCCTCAAGAAAACCAATCTCGACAAGCTTCTCGAGGCCATTCTTCTGCAGAGTGAAGTGCTCGAGCTGCGCGCCAATCCGGACCGTTCGGCCGAAGGCATCGTCGTCGAGGCACAGCTCGACAAGGGCCGCGGCTCGGTTGCGACCGTTCTGGTTCAGCGCGGAACGCTGCGCATCGGTGACATCATGGTCGCCGGCAGTGCCTGGGGCCGCGTTCGGGCGCTGCTCGACGAGTATGGCAACCAGGTGGAAGAGGCCGGCCCGTCCAAGCCGGTCGAGATCCTGGGCTTCCAGTCGACACCGGAAGCCGGCGACATGGTCGCCGTGGTGGAGAGCGAATCGCGGGCCCGCGAAATCGCCGACTACCGTCAGCGCATCAAGCGGGACGCGCAGCAGGCGGGTTCGGCACGCGGATCGCTGGAGCAGATGATGACCGACCTGCAGTCGGTCGGCCGCAAGGAGTTCGTGATCCTCGTCAAGGGCGACGTTCAGGGCTCCGTCGAGGCCATCACCGGCGCGCTGGAAGGTCTTGGCAACGACGAAGTCGCCGCCCGGATCGTTCATGCGGGTGTCGGTGGCATCACCGAGAGCGACGTGACGCTGGCGCAGGCCTCGAACGCCCCGATCCTGGCGTTCAACGTGCGCGCCAACAGCCAGGCACGCGAAGCCGCGGATGCGGCCGGCATCGAGATCCGCTACTACAGCGTCATCTACGATCTGGTTGACGACGTGAAGGCCGCCATGTCCGGGCTGCTGTCGCCGGAGCTGCGCGAGACCTTCCTCGGAAATGCCAAGATCCTCGAGATCTTCGACATCTCCAAGGTCGGCAAGATCGCCGGCTGTCTGGTCACCGAAGGTGTGGTGGAGCGTGGCGCCCATGTCCGCCTGATCCGCGACGACATCGTCGTTCACGAAGGCAAGCTTGGCACGCTCAAGCGCTTCAAGGACGAGGTCAAGCAGGTCACGTCCGGTCAGGAATGCGGCATGAACTTCGTGAACTACCAGGACATGCGTCCCGGCGACGTCATCGAGTGCTTCCGCGTCGAAGAGATCGCCCGCACGCTGTAAGGCATACGGTATCCGTGCCGCCGCAACCTGTTTGCGGCGGCACGGCATCGTATCCGCGTGAACTCACGCGCTATCCCCGTGCCATCGGGTGCGCGCCGCTTGGACGGTTTCGTTCGAGGACGCCCCGATCCACTGAAAGTCGCAATCATGAGCCGGTTCTCGGATGGTCGTCAGGGCATGCCCTCGCAGCGTCAGCTGCGCGTGGGCGAGCTCGTGCGCAAGGATCTGTCGGATATTCTGTCGCGCGGTGACGTGCGCGATCCGGTGCTTGAGCGAACGGTCGTCACCGTTCCCGAGGTGCGCATGTCCCCCGATCTCAAGCATGCGACGGTGCTTGTCATGCCGTTGGGCGGCAACGGTGGCGAGGATGTCGTCAAGGCGTTGCAGGGCAACGCCAAATGGCTGCGCGGCCAGATCGCCCGCCGGCTGACGATGAAATTCATGCCGGATCTGCATTTCAAGCTCGACACGCGTTTCGATGACGACGATCGCATTGACCGGCTGCTGCACGAGACCGGGGTGATCGGCGCCGGTGATGCGGACGACGCCGCCGAGGACTGAGCCGGATGGCTCGTTCGCACCCAGATCATCTGACACGGAAACGATAGGCATCATGGCGGGGCAACGCGGCAAGAAGAACCGTAACGTCGTCAACGGCTGGCTCGTGCTCGACAAGCCCGTCGGCCTGACCTCGACGGATGCGCTGACGCGCGTCAAACGGATTCTCAATCCCCAGAAGGCCGGTCACGCCGGCACCCTCGATCCGCTGGCCTCCGGCTGCCTGCCGCTGGCCTTCGGCGAGGCGACCAAGACGGTCCCCTACGTGATGGATGGCCGCAAGGTCTACCGGTTCACGGTGAGCTGGGGCACCGAGACCGCCACCGACGACACGGAAGGCGCGGTCACGGCGACCAGCGACGTGCGTCCCGATGCCGACGCGATCCGCGACATCCTGCCCGAGTTCACCGGAGTCATCGAACAGGTGCCGCCGCAGTTCTCCGCCATCAAGGTGGATGGCGCACGCGCCTATGATCTGGCGCGCGAGGGTGAGACGGTGGAGCTTGCGGCGCGCGAGATCGACGTGCACCGGCTGGATCTCGTCGATTGCCCGGACGCCGATACGGCGGTGTTCGAGACCGAATGCGGCAAGGGCACCTACGTGCGCGCGCTGGCCCGCGACATGGGCCGGCGCCTCGGCACCTGCGGCCATGTGGCCACGCTGCGGCGTCTGCTGGTCGGGCCTTTCGGCGAGGACGACATGATCACCTTGACCGAGCTGCGCGAGATGGCCGACGAGGCGGCGGATATCGCCGATGTGATCGATGAACTGACGCCGATCGAGACGGCGCTGGAAAGCCTCCTGGAAGTTCCGGTGTCGCTGAACGACGAGGGACGGCTGCGGCATGGTCAGGGTGTGATCCTGCGGGGCCGCGACGCGCCGGTGCTCTCGGGCGACGTCTACGCGACGGCCCAGGGCCGGCTGGTGGCCATCTGCGAGGTCGAGCGCGGGGAAATGAAACCCAAGCGGGTTTTCAATCTGTAGGGTGTTCGTGGCGCCCAGCAGGCCGCGGCTGGGGTGTTCGGCCAGCGGTTGAGTGCCGCAACGTCACCGCGTATGCTGGCACCATGAGCAACATCCGGCTTTCTGCCCTGACTGCGCTGATCGCGGGTATCAGCCTTGTGCCGGCGGTCCATGCGGCCTCACCGGTCACCCAGCGCTGTGTCGTGGTCGATCCGGCGCGCAGCGCGCTGACGGTTCGGGCAACGCCGACCGGCGGCGATGCCGGCCGCCTGCACAACGGGCAGGTCGTTGAGATGATTGATATTTCCTATGACGAAAAGGGCCGTCCCTGGGCCCATATTCGTACCGCGGACAGCGGTACGGGCGTCGTCACGGGCTGGGTGTTCCGCGAGTTCCTGGAGTGCGATTAAGCCTCCCGGCCGCTGCGGGTAGAAACAACTGGATATTCGCGCAGAATTTCTCCATATTCCGCGCGCATCCGATGCTTGGACCCTCTGTCCGCGAGAACACTTGGTGTTCGAACGGGCCGGCCAAGCGACGGCGGCGTGTTTTGTGACCGTGCTGGACGACATCCCGGCACCGGCCTGCAAGTCACGTCCGGGCGAAGACGCGTCTCCGACGGAGCGTTTCCCAGTCCTCCCTAAACCATCAGGCGGTTTGCGGGCGCTACGCCCTGGCCGCCGCAACAGACAAGGACCCCCGATGTCGATTACAGCTGAGCGTAAGCAGGAACTGATCAAGGAATTCGCCACCAAGGAAGGCGATACCGGATCTCCGGAAGTCCAGGTTGCCGTTCTTTCCGAGCGGATTTCCAATCTCACGGAGCACTTCAAGAGCCACGGCAAGGACAATCACTCCCGCCGCGGACTGCTGAAGATGGTCAGCCAGCGCCGTCGCCTCCTCGACTACGTCAATGCGAACGACCCGGCACGCTATCAGGATCTGATCAAGCGTCTCGGCCTGCGTCGCTAGAACGACCCAGCGCGGCGGGCCCGGCCCGCTGCGCTTTTATTCAGGAACCGCAGGAGAGCCATGGGGCAGGATCGCCGGATGTTTTCGTCTTCGAAGTGAGAACCGAAAACGTCTTGCCGTCTTGCCCGTGGCTTATCGTGCTGATCCAAGAAAAACCCAGGACATCCTGGAAAGGACAGCCATATGTTTGATATTCAACGCGAAGAGATCGAGTGGGGCGGCCGCCCGCTGATTCTCGAGACCGGCAAGATCGCCCGCCAGGCCGACGGCGCCGTGATGGTCACCTACGGCGAGACCAAGGTGCTGGCCACCGTCGTCTCCGCCAAGCAGCCCAAGCCGCATCTCGACTTCTTCCCGCTTACCGTGAACTACCAGGAAAAGGCTTTCGCGGCCGGTAAGATCCCCGGCGGCTTCTTCAAGCGCGAGGGACGCCCGTCCGAGAACGAGACGCTGACCTCGCGTCTCATCGACCGTCCGATCCGCCCGCTGTTCGCTGCCGGCTACAAGTGCGAGACCCAGGTCATCCTGACGGTTCTCAGCCACGATCTGGAAAACAACCCCGACATCGTCGCGCTGGTCGGCGCCTCCGCGGCCCTGA
>JBFHII010000017.1:0-14709 GCA_041596535.1 Breoghania sp.
CGCCGCCGCCGGCATTCTCACCATCATCCCCGGCGCGCTGGTGATCTGGTTCGTGCGCAACTACATCGCCAAGGGCTTTGCCCTGGGGAGGGTGTGATGGTCGCGTGGTCAGTCGATGATGTCTTCCACGCCAAGGCCCAGCGCGCTTGCGAGCGCCTTGAGCGTCGACAGGCGCGGGTCGATCTTGCCACCTTCGATGTCGGAAACGCTCGCCGCGCGCACCCCGGCCTTCGCCGCCAGCTCCGCCTGGGTCAGGCCCACTGCCTTGCGCCACGCCGCGAGCGGGTGCAGCGTCCCGTCGAGCGAGGCGCGCAGAAGGTGTTCGGGCATCGCCGGCGCACCATCGCGGGCCGCATCGCGCGCGAGCGCGGCATCGCCGGCGTCCTCGACCAGGTCCCGGTATTCCTGCTGGGTCAGAACGATCATCTTCGCGCCCCTGAGATCGGTCGCTTCGTTCATGGCAGACACCCCTTATCGGTAGGCGTTTCGAACGTCGCCCTCGCCGGTATTCGCGTAGTGGCGCAGTTTCGTCATCAGCGCCTCGCGGTCGCCGCGGGGCATCGTCTTCAACCCTTTTCGCGCTGCTGCAAGGTAGCGGACGTCCATGCGCGCTTCCTGTTTGGCGCAGCAGGATACGCTAAAGCGTATGCGTCGTCCAGCGGTGCGCAAACCGGCATGAGGATCTCGTGATGGACCTTTCCTGGATGGCCTGGACGGGCCCGACGGCGATCTTCTTTCTCACCATCCTGGCGCTGCTCGTCGGCATGGGCGTGTGGGAAGTCATCGTGCCGGGCGGGTCGCCCCGGGTCGGCGTGCTGCGCATCGAGACGACGCGCGGCGACCGTCTGTTCATTTCGCTGCTCGGCAGCGCATTCATCTGTCTCGCATGGCTCGGGCTGGTTGGTCCGGGCCTGTGGTGGGCTCTGGCTCTCTGCGTGGTCTACGCGTTGTGCGTGTTCCGCTGGGTGTGAGGGTCAATGGGAGGAAGCGGAGCGGTTGCTCCGGATATGGCGCATAAAAACCTGGGAGGATTTGAGATGCGACGCGGAATATTGGCATCAACAACAGCGCTGGCCCTTCTGGTCGCGGCATCGCCGGCATTTGCCGACATGCAGGCGGCCGAACGCTGGGTCAACGACGAGTTCCAGCCCTCGGCCCTGTCCAAGGCCGACCAGATGGCCGAGATGGAGTGGTTCGTGAAAGCGGCCGAGCCGTTTGCAGGCATGGACATCAAGGTGGTTTCGGAGACCATCACCACCCATGAATACGAGGCCAAGACGCTGGCCAAGGCCTTCACCGAGATCACCGGCATCAAGGTGACGCATGATCTCATCGGCGAAGGCGACGTGGTGGAGAAACTGCAGACGCAGATGCAGTCGGGCGAGAACATCTATGACGCCTACATCAACGATTCGGACCTGATCGGCACCCATTGGCGCTACCAGCAGGCCCGCAATCTCTCCGACTGGATGACGGGTGAGGGCAAGGACGTCACCAACCCGGGCCTCGACATCGACGACTTCATCGGCAAGTCGTTCACCACCGCGCCGGACGGCAAGCTCTACCAGCTGCCCGACCAGCAGTTCGCGAACCTTTACTGGTTCCGTTACGACTGGTTCAACGACGCGACGAACAAGGAAGAGTTCAAGGCCAAATACGGCTACGACCTGGGCGTCCCGGTCAACTGGTCGGCCTATGAGGACATCGCCGAGTTCTTCACCGGCCGCGACATCGACGGCGCCAAGGTCTATGGCCACATGGACTACGGCAAGAAGGATCCGTCGCTCGGCTGGCGCTTCACCGATGCCTGGCTGTCGATGGCCGGCAACGGCGACAAGGGCATTCCCAACGGCGTGCCGGTCGACGAATGGGGCATCCGGGTGGACGAGAATTCCCGTCCCGTGGGCTCCTGCGTTGCCCGCGGCGGCGACACCAACGGTCCGGCGGCCGTCTATTCCATCGAAAAATATCTCGAGTGGATGAAGGCCTACGCTCCGCCGGAAGCCCCCGGCATGACCTTCTCCGAATCCGGCCCTGTGCCGGCGCAGGGCGCGGTCGCACAGCAGATCTTCTGGTACACCGCCTTCACCGCCGACATGGTCAAGCAAGGCCTGCCGGTGATGAACGACGATGGTACGCCGAAGTGGCGCATGGCGCCGTCCCCGCACGGCTCCTACTGGAAGGACGGCATGAAGCTCGGCTACCAGGACGCGGGGTCGTGGACCCTGATGAAGTCGACTCCGGTCGACCGCGCCAAGGCGGCCTGGCTCTATGCGCAGTTCGTCACCTCGAAGACCGTGGACGTGAAGAAGAGCCACGTCGGCCTGACCTTCATCCGCGAGAGCACCATCCGTCACGACAGCTTCACCGAGCGGGCTCCGAAGCTCGGCGGCCTGGTGGAGTTCTACCGCTCCCCGGCGCGTGTCCAGTGGTCGCCCACGGGCACCAACGTGCCGGACTATCCGAAGCTCGCGCAGCTCTGGTGGCAGGCGATCGGTGATGCGTCCTCGGGCGCCAAGACCGCCCAGGCGGCGATGGATTCGCTGTGTGCCGAGCAGGAAAAGGTGCTGGCGCGTCTGGAGCGCGCGGGCGTGCAGGGCGACATCGGGCCGAAGCTCAACGACGAGCACCCGATGGAGTACTGGGTGGAGAAGGCCAAGGCCGACGGCAATCTTGCGCCGCAGCCCAAGCTCGCCAACGAGAAGGAACAGCCGATCACCGTCAACTATGACGAGCTGATCAAGAGCTGGGCCGACGCGATGGACAAGTAATTCCTCCCCGGACCGGCAACGGTTTGGAACAACTGGACGGCCGGAGGTGTTCCGGCCGTCTCTTTATGTGGCCCGGCTGTCGCGATACAGTCGGGAAAAATTTCCCCGGGAGGGTGCATGCCGGACTTCATTCTCGCGATCGATCAGGGAACCACGTCGAGCCGCGCGATCGTTTTTGATGCCGCGTTTTCACCGAAGGGGGTGGGCCAGGCCGAGTTCGCGCAGCATTTTCCGCATTCCGGCTGGGTCGAGCATGATCCGCGCGATCTCTGGACCACGACACTGGATGTCTGCCGCGAGGCGATCGAACGTGCCGGGATCATCGCAAGCGACCTCGCCGCCGTCGGCATCACAAACCAGCGCGAGACGACGGTCGTCTGGGACCGGCACACCGGCGAGCCGGTGTACAACGCCATCGTCTGGCAGGACCGCCGCACGGCGGACTTCTGCGCGCGGCTGAAGGCCGAGGGCCATGAGGCGGTGGTGCAGGAAAAGACCGGCCTGCTGCTCGACCCCTATTTCTCCGGCACCAAGCTCGCCTGGATCCTCGACAACGTCGAGGGCGCGCGCGCACGCGCCGGAGCCGGCGAGCTGCTGTTCGGCACGGTCGACAGCTGGCTGATCTGGAAGCTCACAGGCGGCACGGTTCATGCCACGGACGCCACCAACGCGGCGCGCACGTTGCTTTACAATATCACCGGACACTGCTGGGACGCGGACCTGTGCCGGCTCCTCGACGTGCCGATGGACATGCTGCCGGAGGTCAAGGATTCCTCGGATGATTTCGGTGCGGTGCTGCCCGAGTTTCTTGGTGTGCGCCTGCCGATCCTCGGTGTGGCGGGAGACCAGCAGGCGGCGGTCGTCGGCCAGGCCTGCTTCGAACCGGGCATGGTCAAGTCGACCTACGGCACCGGCTGTTTTGCGCTGCTCAACACCGGCACCCGCCCGGTGGTCTCGAAGAACCGCCTGCTGACCACAGTCGCCTATCGCATCGGCGGCGTCTCCACCTATGCGCTGGAAGGCTCGATCTTTGTTGCCGGCGCGGCGGTCCAGTGGCTGCGGGACGGGCTGAAGATCATCGGCAGCGCCCAGGAAACCCAGGCCATGGCGGAACGCTCGGATCCCGATGCGCGCATCTACATGGTCCCCGCCTTTGTCGGGCTTGGCGCGCCGCATTGGGATCCGGACGCGCGCGGCGCGATCTTCGGCATCACCCGGGCGACGACGCCGGAAGATTTCGCCCGCGCGGCGCTTGAATCCGTCGGCTACCAGACGGGCGATCTGATCGACGCCATGCATGCCGACTGGAATGTCCCGCAAGCCGGCGGTGCCGCAAGAACGGTGCTGCGCGTGGACGGCGGCATGACCGCCTCGAACTGGACCATGCCGTTTCTCTCCGACATTCTCGGAGCGCCGGTCGACCGGCCGCGGACGCTGGAAACCACGGCGCTGGGGGCGGCGTGGCTGGCCGGCAGCCGGGCTGGCGTCTGGCCCGGAATGGAGGAGTTTTCCGATCGCTGGCAGCTTGACCGGCGTTTCGAGCCGGAGATGCCCGATGCGACGCGGGCCACGCTGATCGAAGGCTGGCGCGACGCGGTGGCGCGCACGCGCTCCTGAGTGCCGCCCGGGCTCTACAGCAGTGTCAGCCGCACCTTGTGCGCGACGCTGATGTGGTGGCTGGCGGCTTTCGCGGCGCGGTCGAAATCGCGCGCGGCAATGGCGTCGACGATGTCGGCGTGTTCCTCAATGGCAGCACGGCGGCGGTCTTCCTCGCGCATGGTCGTGCCATCCAGCAGGATCAGCGAGACCTTCAGCTGGTCCATCTGCTGGATCAGGTAGCGGTTGTGCGAGGCCAGTGCCAGGCGCCGGTGGAACTTGCGGTTGTTCATCGCGACCTTCGAAAGATTCGCGATGTTGGCCCGATCCTCCTCGACCATTTCCTTCAGGATCTCGATCTCCGCCTGGGAGGCATGCTGGGCGGCCAGCCGCGCGGCCGTGCCTTCCAGAACCTCGCGCACCACGTAGAGTTCGTTGATCTGGTCGTTGTCCAGCTTGGGGATGATCATGCCGCGGTGCGGCTCGTGCATCAGCAGCCCCTGCGCCTCGAGCCGTTTCAGGCCCTCGCGGATGGGGGTGCGCGAGACGCCGAAGCGCGTCGCCAGCTCGTTTTCGCGCAAGCGTCCGCCTGGCTTGAGTTCGCCGGCTTCGATTTGACCGATCAATGCCTTGCAGATATCAGAGCCGTTCATGCGTGCATCCCTGAGCGCGTGCGGGTTCTTGACGGGCCTTCTCCAATGGTGCGCCGGAATGGCTGTCCTTGCCAAGCGGCATGAGTCGATCTTCTGCGTGTTGCCCGTTTTGGTGGTGGATACCGGGCCCGGCTTATTGTATACATGTGTGCACGAAACTCCATAGCAAGAGGCCTCCATGCGCATCGCCGTTCTCGATGACTATCAGGGCGTGGCCCGATCCTGTGCCGACTGGAGCGGACTGGAAGCCGGGCACGAGGTAACGTTTTTCTCCACACCGCTGGGCGGCGCCGAGGCGGTGACCGCGGCGCTTCAGGGCTATGACATCGTCTGCCTGATGCGCGAGCGCACCGAATTCTCCAAGGCGGTCATCGACGGGCTTGCGGACCTGAAACTGATCGTGACCTCCGGCGCGCGCAACGCCGCCATCGACGTGGCGGCCGCCCGCGCCCGCGGCGTTACGGTCTGCGGCACCCGCTCTCCGGGACACGCCACCGGCGAGCTGACCATGGGACTGATGCTGTCGCTGGCGCGGCGCATCGTTCCCGAAAACGCCTCGCTGATGGCCGGCGGCTGGCAGACCGGCCTCGGCCGCGATCTGCGGGGCGCGGTGCTGGGCGTCATCGGCCTGGGACGCCTTGGATCGCTGGTTGCGGGTTACGCCAAGGCCTTCGGCATGGAGGTCATCGCCTGGAGCGAGAATCTCACCGAGGAGCGCTGCGCCGAAGTCGGCGTGCGCAGGGCGAGCAAGCAGGAACTTCTGCAGGGCGCCGATTTCATCACCATTCACCAGCGGCTGTCGCCGCGCACCCGGGGTCTGATCGGGGCCGCGGAACTGGCGCTGATGAAGCGCGACGCCTGCCTGATCAACACCTCGCGCGGACCGATTATCGACCAGGCGGCGCTGATCGCGGCGCTTGACGAGGACCGCATCGGCGGCGCCGCGCTCGACGTGTTCGACGAGGAGCCGCTGCCGGCCGATCACCCGCTGAAGGCCGCGCGCAACCTGCTGCTGACCCCGCACCTGGGATACGTGACACGCGAGACCTACAAGGTCTTCTACGAGGAGACCGTCGAGGCGGTCGAGGCGTTCCTCGCGGGAACGCCGGTGCGGGAGATCGCGCCGTGATCCTCGAGGTGCTCTCCGGCCTTGTCGACGAGTTCGGCGTCTGGACCTTCATCGGCGTCGGCTTCGTCGCCATCATCACCTCGGCCATTCACGGTGCGACGGGCGTTGCCGGCGGGTTCCTGCTGGCGGCGGCGCTGGCGCCGCTGATCGGCGTCAAGCCGATCCTCCCGGTGATGAGCGTCGCCCTGCTGATCAGCCACAGCGCCCGGGCCATGCTCAATTTCGGTCATATCAACCGGCGTGCCTATCTCATCGTCGCCATCCCCGCGGTGCCGTGCATCATCGCCGGGGCAATGGTCTACGGCCATTTGCCCAACGCCGCCATTGCGCTGCTTCTGGCCATCGTGATCCTGGCGTCGATCCCGATGCGCCGGTGGGCGAAGGCGCGCAATATCAACGCCACCTGGCGCTCGTTGGGCTCGGCGGGCGGTGTCTACGGGATCCTGTCGGGCGCCTCCGTGGGCCCCGGCATGCTGCTGATCCCCTTCATGATGGGCTACGGGCTGACCAAGGAGGCGTTTGTCGCCACGCTCGCCGTCATCGCCCTGACCACCAACGTCACCCGCGTGGTGGTGTTTGGCGGCACCAATCTTCTGGACGCGCATTTCGTCGCCATCGGCGTGCTGGTGGGGCTGCTGACCATTCCGGGCAACTATCTCGGCCGGGTCGCGCTGCGCCGCATGACCAACGATTCCCATGCGGGTTTCGTCGACGTGCTCACGGTGCTGGGTGCGGTGAACTTCATCTGGCTGGCGCTCAAGCCCTGAGCGGGTGCGATCGTCTCCGGACCGGTGTCCGGCAGACGTCTGCCATCCATGAAATTTAATCCCTGCCCAGGCCGTTCCCGTCTATCCTGGGATCAGGCCGGCCCATCGTGCCTTGCCGCGGGCCCTCGAGGCGTGATCCGCGACGCATCGGACAATCGCGAGACGGACGTGACCACGGCGCGTCGAGCGCCGGGCGAGGCAATGCTGTGTTCGAACGGAGATACCTATGAGTGCCTTTCAGATGCTGCCAGACTGGCTCGACGCCTGGCAGAACGAGGCGGTTTCGCCCGAGACCGGACAGGACGCTGCCGTCGCGCGCGCCGATATAGCGGCCACAATCCTGGCGATGGCCGCCGCCTGCCGTGACATCTCGCGGCTGATTTCTGCCGGGCCGCTCGCCGAATCCGCCGGCGGTGCGGCACATGCCGATCTGGGACACGGCGACGTCGTCGGCGAGAATGCCGGGGGCGACGCGCAGAAGGCGCTGGACCTGCGGGCGCATGATATCGTCGTCGCGGCCCTCAAGGCCGCACCCGTTGCCCTGGTGGGCTCGGAAGAAGCCGACGCGCCGATCCCGCTTGCGCCGGACGCGCGGATTTCCGTCGCGGTCGATCCGCTGGACGGCTCCTCCAACATCGACGTCAACATGTCGATCGGCACGATCTTCTCGGTGCTTCCGCATGGCGCCGCGCCGGGGCAGACAGATGCCGAGGCGGACCTGCTGCAGCCCGGTCACCGCCAGCTTGCGGCGGGCTACGCGACGTACGGGCCGATGACCGAACTCGTGCTGACCCTGGGGCGCGGCACCCATGTTTTCGTGCTGGATGCATCCGGCGTCTTCCGGCTGACGGACGCGGATGTGGGGATCGCGACGCAGACCGGCGAATTCGCCATCAACGCCTCCAACTACCGCCACTGGGATGCCCCGGTCCGCGCCTATATCGACGATTGCCTCAGCGGGGCGGATGGGCCGCGCGGACGCAATTTCAACATGCGCTGGATCGGCTCGCTGGTCGCCGAGACCTCGCGCATCCTCACCCGCGGCGGGGTGTTTCTCTATCCCGGTGACCGGCGTGACGGATACGCCGAAGGGCGCCTGCGGCTGGTCTATGAGGCCAACCCGGTCGCCTTCCTGGTCGAGCAGGCGGGCGGGGCGGCGTCGAACGGAACCGGCCGTATCCTCGATCTGGTGCCCCATGACCTGCACCAGCGGGTGCCGCTGATCTTCGGCTCACGCGACGAGGTTGAACGGGTCGGGAACTACGTATCCGGTACCGCTGCGGCCGGCGCATGATCGCCGTCGTCGCGACGATGTGATCTGCTCGTTGCTGCTCTGAGGGGGCTGCTGAGCCGCTCACTCCTGCTCGAAGAGCTTGATCAGCGAGAGCACGATGACCGCCAGCACGGTGGCGACGAGCGCGAGCGCGTACAGGCCGACGCCGGTGGCCAGTCCGATCGCGCCCGCAAGCCACATGCCGGCTCCGGTGGTCAGCCCCATCACGCCGCCGTTGCCGCGGATGATCGTTCCCGCGGCCAGAAAGGCCACCCCCGACGTCACCGCCTCGATGACGCGAATGGGGTCCATCTGGCCGCCTGAATCGGCGAACTGCGCGAACAGTTCGGCGCTGATGAGGGTGAACAGGCAGGCCGCGACGCAGATGAGAATATGCGTGCGCAGCCCGGCCGAATGCGAGCGGGCTTCCCGGTCGAGCCCGATGATGCCACCGAGCATCGCCGCGACGCCGAGGCGCAGCGTTGCGGTGCCGAGCGGGGTTTCCATGCCAATGATGGCGGCGAGTGTCTCGTGCTCCATGTCTCTGCCTCTCGAGTGCCGTTTTCCTGAAATGTGATCATGCCGACGTGTGATGCCGTCGAGTCGCCACGAGCGGGCGGTACCGGCCCGGGTGATCCGGCCCCGGGTGATCCGGATAGGCGCGCACAAGACAGCGGGTCTCCTGCATGCAACGCCGAACCGGCCGCTGGGTTTCACCTCCCGGCCCGGGACCGCCCGGCCCGGAACCGGCGGGACCGTGGCGGCGCTGCGCGGGCGCTTGCGCCGGGCGGGGTGCTTGTTCGGCAGCGCAAAGCGGCCTATGACGGCGCAGCAATCGTCCGTCATCGAGGCGCAGGACACCGTCAGCGGGGTGTTCGCGCAACCCAAGACCGCGCAGAAGGATGCAGCCGAATGAGCTCAGATCTTGTCATCGCCCCCTCCATGCTGGCCTGTGACTTCTCGCGTCTGCGCGACGAGATCGTCGCGGTCGAGACCGCCGGCGCCGACTGGATCCATCTCGACGTGATGGACGGTCACTTCGTGCCCAACATCACCTTCGGGCCCGACGTCATCGCCGCCATGCGGCCGCACACCAGTAAGGTCTTCGACACCCATCTGATGATCGCGCCGTGCGATGCCTATCTGGAAGCCTTCGCCAAGGCTGGCTCGGACATCATCACCGTGCACGCGGAGGCCGGTCCGCATCTCGACCGCTCGCTGCAGGCGATCCGCAATCTGGGCAAGAAGGCCGGCGTGTCGCTCAACCCGGCAACGCCGGAGAGCGTCATCGAATACGTGCTCGACCGTCTGGATCTGGTGCTGGTGATGAGCGTCAACCCGGGCTTCGGCGGCCAGAAGTTCATCCACGCCATGGTCGACAAGGTGGCGCGCATCAAGCAGATGATCGGCGACCGGCCGATCGACATCGAGGTCGATGGCGGGGTGACACCCGAGACCGCACCCCTGGTCGCGAGGGCCGGCGCCAATGCGCTGGTCGCCGGCTCCGCCGTCTTCAAGGGCGGCACGCCGGAAACCTCCGACGTCTACGCCCGCCAGATCGCGGCCATCCGCGATGCGGCGCAGGCGGCGGCATAGGGCTCCGCCGCAGCGCCTGCAAGCGCCACTCGTTCCAAGCTGCCCGATCGAACCGCACATGACCGATATTCTCGTTGCCGCGCTCTACAAGTTCGTCTCGCTGCCGGATTTCCGGGAGATGCGCGAGCCGCTGCACGCCGTGTGCACGCGCAATGGCGTCTTCGGCACGCTGCTGCTGGCGGAAGAGGGCATCAACGGCACGATCGCCGGGCCGGAGGCGGGTGTGCGCGCAGTGCTGGATTTCCTGCGCGCCGATCCGCGTATGGCGGATCTCGAGCACAAGGAATCCACGGCCGCGTCCATGCCGTTCAAGCGCATGAAGGTGCGGCTGAAGAAGGAGATCGTCACGCTCGGCGTGCCCGTCGACCCCAACCGTCACGTCGGCACCTATGTGGCGCCGGAGGATTGGAACGCGCTGATCTCTGACCCCGACGTGGTGGTGATCGACACCCGCAACGACTATGAGGTCGAGGTCGGAACCTTCGAGGGCGCGATCGATCCCGGGACGCCGAGCTTTCGCGATTTTCCCGCCTTCGTCGAGCGCTCCACGGCGCTGGCCAACAAGCCGAAGGTCGCCATGTTCTGCACCGGCGGCATCCGCTGCGAGAAGGCCTCCTCCTATCTGATCGAGCAGGGCTTCGGCGAGGTCTATCATCTGCGCGGTGGCATCCTGAAGTATCTCGAGACGGTGCCCGAGCAGGAGAGCCTGTGGCGCGGCGAATGTTTCGTCTTCGACGAGCGCGAGGCGCTGGGCCATGGTCTTGCGGAGCGGGCGCGCGACGAGGACGACATCGGCTGAAACGCCACCGGTTGCGGCTGCCGGCACGGCGGCTCCGGCCGTTTCATCGAGCCCGTCCCCACCAAACCACCCCTGAATGGCTCCTGTTCGACGTGTTCGCCCTCCCCGGGGGACCTTTCCGGGCATGCGGAATATCCCGAAATGATGCTGGCGTATCGCCTGGAAGGCACGCGCCCTGCAAGTGCACGCGACCGATCGTTGCCCCGACCCGCAAGTCGTCGCGGTTTGAAAGTTCGGAACCAATCGGCCGATACGGTGTTTGACTAGGGAAGACCCGATCAACATCACGCTCGAAAGGTTTGACCCATGAATTCCAGAAACCAAGTCATGATTGCCGGGGCAGTGGTGCTGCTGATCCTTGTCGCCGGCTTTGCATTCTACATGGTCGATATCGACCAGACCAAGGAAGCCCGCCTTCCTGACGTGGATGTCACCGTGAGCGGCGGCCAGGCGCCCGAATTCGACGCTGACGTCGGCAGCGTCAAGGTCACCGAGGAGAAGGTCAAGGTCCCGGTTCCGGAAGTGACCGTCAAGGAAGAGGAAGTGACGGTTCCCGGCATCGAGATCAGCCCGCCCGCCGATGACAATCCGGCTGACAACTAAGCCGGATCCCGACTGGCGAGACGATCAATTCAACACGCAAACACGGAGCGAGTTCAGATGAGCAATGATGAAGCCAAGGTGCTCACCAAGCTGCTGACCCGGATCGTCGACAGCGCGAAGGGCTATGAAGATGCCGGGGAAGACGCCAAGGGCGGTCAACTGGCCGAGCTGTTCAGCCGGCGCGCCGCCACACGGCGCCAGTTCGCGGCAGAGATTCGCGCCGAGATCACCCGGCTCGGTGAGGACGCCGATGATGACGGGTCGCTGCTGGCCGCGGCACACCGCCTGTTCATGGATCTCAAGGCCAAGTTCAGCGACAGCAATGAGGCCGTCCTCGAAGAGGTGGAACGCGGCGAGAGCGCCCTGGTCGAGCAATACGAGGAGACCCTCGACGATCTCCCCGTCCAGGCATTTTCGCGCGGCGTCGTCTCACGCCAGCTGGCCGAGGTCCGCAAGGATCTGGCCACCGCGCGGGCCATGGAAAAGTCCATGTAACCCGGACTGTCGCCTGACATGTGAAGGGACCCCGCGGCGTGCCGCGGGGTCTTTTTGTTGTCCGGGTGAAGACGGTTATCGGACCACGGTGAGCGTGGCTTTCGCTGCCGGTTGCGCGGCGCTTTCCGTCTCTCCGGCCTCGGCCTTGCGGTCCAGCAGCCAGTCGGTCAGCGCCGCCGAGGCCCAGATCGTCGTCAGCGTCACCCAGGCGGTGATCGCGAAGATCGAGCCGCCGGTGACGCCCGCGCCCACCGCGCAGCCGCCGGCCAGCATGCCGCCGAACCCCATCAGCACGGCGCCCAGGATGTAGCGGCGCATGCTCTGGCCGTCGCGAAATCCTTCCAGTTTCAGCTCGCGCGCCGATGAGGCGGCGAGAAACGAGCCGAGGAACACGCCGGGAACCAGCCCGATGCTGAAGTCGTAGGCAGCACCTGGAGGGCTGAGAAAATACATCAGCGCATCGGCCGAGGGGCCGGTGAAGGTCATGCTTTGCAGCGGAATCGGGTCGAAGGCCTGGGACGCCAGCGAATAGGTGAAGAACCACCCGGCGGCGACCGTCAGCCCGACGCCGAAGGCGGCCACGCCGCGTCCCGGCGGCAGCCGCGCGCGAACCGCGAAGATCACGGCCGCGGCAAGAAACAGCAGCCCGAAGAACAGGCCGGATCCGGTGCCGGTGCCCAGCATCGCCAGCAGGTTCGCCGTCTCGCCGCCGTCGATCGCCCACAGTGCCGCAAGCTCGTTGCGCAGCGGCGAGAGGATTCCGTGCAGAGAGGCCTGCGCGGTGACCGCGAAAATCAGCCCCGAGAGCAGCGCGCGCAGGTTGCCGTTGGCCGAAAGCACCAGCAGGCGGCTGGCGCAGCCGCGCGCCAGGATCATGCCGGTGCCGAACAGCGCGCCGCCGATCGCCGCGCCCGACAGGCTCGAGCGCGACGCCAGTTGCCGTGCTTCCGACACGTCCAGCCACCCCGCCTCGATCAGCCCTTGCGTCACCGCGACGGCGCCGCCGAAGGTCAGCAGCCAGACGGATGTCTTCACACCGATGGAGCCGCGTGAGAATTCGATCGTCGCGGCACGCAGGCAGAAACGGCTGCGTTGCGCAAAAATGCCGAATGCCGCGCCGATCAGCAACCCGCCGAAGGCGGCCGTGCCACCATCGCCAAGCCAGTCAATGAAGCCGGTCAGATCCATCGCCTTGTCCATCGGTTTCCGGAGTGCCGTCCGGCCATGTCTCGTATTCGTATATGTGAATTTAATGGAGGATCGGCGCGCCGCGTTGATCTGCCTCAAGCCGGTGCTACTGTGACCTTGAGACACGAAAAGACCCTGCGGGAGGAACGATGGGGGAGGTGGCGCGGCTCGATTGCGGGCGGCTGGGTGCCTATCTGGAGGCGCATGTCCCCGGTTTCCGGGGCTTCTTGCGGGCTGAAAAGTTCGCGGGCGGCCAGTCCAATCCGACCTTCCGTATCGAGGCGCAAAGCGGCACCTACGTGTTGCGCCGCAAGCCCCCCGGCAAGCTGCTGAAATCGGCGCATGCGGTGGATCGCGAGTTTCGCGTGATGCGCGCGCTGCGCGGCTCTGGCGTGCCCGTCGCCGAACCGCTGCATCTGTGCGAGGACGACGGCGTCATCGGCTCGATGTTCTACCTGATGTCGTTCAAGCCGGGTCGCGTGTTCTGGGATCCCGCCCTGCCGGAGCTGCGGCGCGACGAACGCAGCGCCGTTTACGACGAAATGAACCGGGTGCTCGCGGCGCTGCACGGCGTCGATGTGGAGGCTGCCGGGCTCGGCGATTTCGGCAGGCCGGGAAGCTACTTCGCCCGCCAGGTGTCGCGCTGGGGCCGCCAGTACCGCGACAGCGAGACCGAGGCGATACCGGACATGGACGCGCTGATCGCCTGGGTCGAGGCCAATGTGCCCGATGACGACGGCCGCGTGGCGCTGGTGCATGGCGATTTCCGCATCGACAATCTGATCTTTGCCCCCGATGCGCCGGAAATCGTCGCCGTCGTCGACTGGGAACTCTCGACGCTCGGCCACCCGTTTTCCGACCTCGCCTATCAGTGCATGCAGTGGCGCCTGCCGAACGACGGTCCGTTCCGCGGGCTCGGCGGGCTGGATCGCGAAGCCCTCGGCCTGCCGGACGAGGACGCCTATGTGGCGCGCTATTGCCGGCGCATGGGCCTGCCGGGCATCGACGACTGGACCTTCTGCCTGGCGTTTTCGTTCTTTCGCCTCGCCGCCATCCTCCAGGGTGTGAAGAAGCGCGCGCTGGACGGCAACGCGTCCAACCCCGAGCGGGCCCTGCAGATGGCTAAGGTGGTGCCGGATCTGGCGCGTATGGGCGGTCGGCTGATCGCGGAGGCCTCATGAGCGAGACGCGCTGGACGGCAAGAGCCTGCCGCCGCTACTCCGCCGCGTCGACGCTGATCACGCCGCGGCGGATCTGGTCTTCCTCGATTGATTCGAACAGGGCGCGGAAATTGCCCTCGCCGAAGCCCTCGTCGCCCTTGCGCTGGATGAACTCGAAGAAGATCGGCCCGATCACGGTTTTCGAGAAGATCTGCAGCAGGATCTTCGTCATGCCGCCGTTCACCACACCCTCGCCGTCGATGAGAATGCCGTGCTTCTTCAGCTTGTCGACCGGCTCGTCGTGGCCGGCGACGCGATCAAAACTCTTCTCGTAATAGACCTCCGGCGGGCCGGGCATGAATTTCAGCCCGTTTTCGGCCAGCAGGTCGGTGGCGTCATAGATGTCGTCGGTGCCCACGGCGATGTGCTGGATGCCCTCGCCGTTGTATTTCTTCAGGTACTCGACGATCTGGCTGGTCTCGTCCTTGGACTCGTTCAGCGGAATGCGGATCTTGCCGCATGGCGAGGTGATGGCGCGGCTGACCAGGCCGGTAATCCGGCCGTCGATGTCGAAATAGTGGATCTGGGTGAAGCCGAACAGCTCGCGATAGAAATCCCACCAGGTGTCCATGTTGCCGCGATAGACGTTGTGGGTCAGGTGGTCGAGGTAGTAGAAGCC
>JBFHII010000018.1:0-14586 GCA_041596535.1 Breoghania sp.
CCGCGCTGGGAGATCTTTACCCATGGCGGACGCACGCCGACGGGACTGGATGCGGTGCAGTATGCGCGCGAAGTGGTGGACCTGGGCGCCGGCGAGCTGCTGCTCACCTCGATGGACCGCGACGGCACCAAGATCGGCTTCGACGTGGAACTGACGCGGACCATCGCCGATGCGGTTCCGGTGCCCGTGATCGCCTCTGGCGGCGTCGGTACGCTGGATCATCTGGTGGAGGGCGTGCGCGACGGCCACGCCACGGCGGTGCTTGCCGCGTCGATCTTCCACTTCGGCGAATACACCATCCACGAGGCAAAACAGCACATGGCGGACGCCGGCGTTCCCATGCGGCTGGACGACTGATCGCCGCGCATTGCCGCAAGGGCTCGTTCCGCAGATGACCAATTTCACGCTTGAAGATCTCGCCTCGATCGTCGCCACACGCGCGCGCTCGGACGACCCGAAGTCCTATACCCGCCAGTTGATCGGCAAGGGCATGGCGAAATGCGCGCAGAAACTCGGTGAAGAGGCGGTCGAGACCGCGATCGCCGCCGTGCAGGGCGACAAGGCCGAACTGACCGCGGAGGCCGCCGATCTTCTCTTTCACCTTACCGTGGTGCTAGAAGCAGGCGACGTGCCGCTGGCCGATGTGATGCAGGAGCTCGCCCGGCGCACCGGCCAGACGGGTCTTGAGGAAAAGGCGTCGCGGCCGCAGCAGTAACAAGGACGCGGGTTCGTTCCGCGCTGGATTGTATGGACACTTCCGTTCAGGACGAGCTGTCGCCCTACCGCGTCTTCACCGAAAGCGAATGGTCGCGCCTGCGTGCCGATACGCCGATGACGCTGAGCGGCGAAGAGGTTACCCGTCTGCAGAGCCTCAACGACCCGGTGTCGTTCGCGCAGGTTGAAAGCATCTATCTGCCGTTGTCGCGGCTGCTGTCGTTCTATGTCGAGGCGACGCTGAACGTGCATCTGGCGACCAAGCGGTTTCTGGGCACCAACGACGCCAAGGCGCCGTTCATCATCGGCATTGCCGGATCGGTGGCGGTGGGCAAGTCGACGACGGCGCGCCTGCTGCAGGCGCTGCTGGCGCGCTGGCCGGCGAGCCCCAAGGTCGACCTGGTGCCCACCGACGGGTTCCTGTTCCCCAATGAGGTGCTGCAGGAGCAGGGCCTGATGCGCCGCAAGGGCTTTCCGGAAAGCTACGATCTGCCCGAACTGTTGCGGTTTCTTTCCGAGATCAAGGCCGGACGACGCAATGTGAGCGCCCCGATCTACTCGCACTTCTATTACGACGTGATGGCGGGTCAGCAGCAGATCATCGACCGGCCGGACATCCTCATCGTCGAGGGGCTGAACGTGCTGCAGACCAGCAAGCTGCCACGCGACGGCAAGGCGATTCCGTATGTCTCGGACTTCTTCGATTTCTCGGTCTACATCGACGCCGACGAGGAGGTGCTGCGCGAATGGTATGTGGAGCGCTTCATGCGCCTTCGCGAAACCGCCTTCCGCGACCCCAGTTCCTTCTTCCACGCCTACAGCCAGCTGGGCGACAACACGGCCATGGAGATCGCTCACGATCTCTGGGACAACATCAATCTGGTGAACCTGCGCGAAAACGTGGTGCCCACCCGCCCGCGCGCCGACCTGATCCTGACCAAGGGCAAGAGCCACGCCATCGAGCGGGTGGATCTGCGCCGGATCTGACGCCGGCGCGGCCCGGTATCGGATCGACTCGATCCGTGCAACCTCGTGGTCAGCCGCCGAAAAGCCTGCGGAAGAACCCGCCCGAGGATGGCGGCGGCAGAATACGGCCGCCCTGCTCGCCATTGACCGTGCGCAGGTTGCGCGGCGGCACGGGCACGTTGCCGTCACTGTCCGCCAGCCTGTTCCAGCCCACTGGCACACCCGGAAGTTCCGTCACCTGCACGCCTTCATGCGCGGCGAGCATGTAATCGTGCCAGATCCCGGCCGGCAGGCTGCCTCCCGTCGCCCCCTTGGTTGGCGAATTGTCGTCATTGCCCAACCACACGCCGGTGACCAGATCGGCGGTGAATCCGACGAACCAGGCGTCGCGGAGATCCTGGCTGGTGCCGGTCTTGCCGCCCGCCGGGCGGTCGCCGAGGCTGGCGCGCTTGCCGGTGCCGGTCTGCAATGTCTCCGCCATCATCGCGTTGATTTCGCGCAGCACGTCCGGCTGGATCACCTGCCCTGGTCCGCCGCCGGTGCGCTGGTACAGGACTTCGCCGCTCTGGGTGCGGATGGAGCGGATCACGTGCGGGACCACGCCATAGCCACCGTTGGAGAACGGTACGTAGGCGGCGGTGAGTTCAAGCGGGGTGACTTCCGATGTGCCCAGCGCCAGCGACGGATTGGCCTTCAGCGGAGATGTGATCCCCAGCCGTTGTGCCGTGCGCGCCACGCGCGCCGGCCCGACCTCATTGGCCAGCGATGCGGCGACGGTGTTGAGCGAATAGGCCAGAGCCTTCTTCAACGAGACCGGGCCATAGTATTTCTTGGTGTAGTTCTTCGGCTGCCAGCCCTTGATCGAGATCGGCTCGTCGACACGCAACGTTTGCGGCGTCAATCCGCTCTCCAGCGCCGCCAGATAGACGAAGGGCTTGAAGGCGGACCCCGGCTGGCGCATGGCGACGACCGCCCGGTTGAACTGGCTCGAGGCATAATCACGCCCGCCGACCAACGCCTTCACCGCGCCGGAGGTGTCCAGTGTCACGATGGCGCCCTGGGCAACGCCGAGCTTCACACCCTGCTCCGCGAGTGCCGCGCGCAGCTGCTTTTCCGCCTTGTGCTGCAATTCGAGATCGATAGTCGTGTCGACAACAAGATCCTCCGACACCGACCCGACGTACCCATCCAGCAGTTCCATCGCCCAGTCGGCGACGTAATTCTCGGATGCCGAATTATGCCGGGAGACCACCTGCGCGGGCGCCGCAATGGCGTTCTTCGCCTGGTCCGCGCTGATGAAGCCGGTGTCGTGCATCGCCGTCAGCACCAGTTGTGCGCGGCGTTCGGCCAGGTCGGGATTGCGGGTCGGCGCGTAGCGCGAGGGTGCCTTCAGCAAGGCGGCGAGCGTTGCGGCCTCCGCCAGGTTCACCTGGCGCGCGGACTTGCCGAAATAGCGCCGCGCGGCGCCATCCACGCCATAGGCGCCGGCGCCGAAATACACCCGGTTGAGATACATCTCCAGGATTTCGTCCTTGGAGAACTTGGCTTCCAGCCACAGAGACAGCACCACTTCCTGCATCTTGCGGCTGATGGTGCGCTCGGGCTTGAGAAAAAGGTTCTTGGCGAGCTGCTGGGTCAGAGTCGAACCGCCCTGAACCAGCGTGCCGCGCGTCAGATTGGTAACCATGGCGCGCGCGAGCCCGATGGGGTCGATACCGAAATGGCTGCGGAAGCGCCGGTCCTCGATGGCGATCACCGCATTGGGCAGATACGGTGGCAACTGCTCCAGGCGCACGGCCTCGCCGCCGGTGTCGCCACGGTTGGCGATCAGCCGTCCCTGCACGGAGACGATCTGGATGTTGGGCGGGCGATTCGGCACGCGCCATTCCGAGCTCGGGGGCAGGTGGGCCGCGTAATAGGCAAGCACCCCGGCAACGACGATGATGCCCCAAATGCCGAGCACCACGCTCCAGTAGGCGGTGCGCTTGAGAAGCCGGCCGAGCCGGCCGCGGGATTTTGCGCCGCCGCGCTTGCGGGTCGATGCCGTACCCGTGGCGCGGCGCCTGACAGCGGGCGCCTTTCCGCCTTGCGCCTTTCCGTTGGAACCCTTGGCGGGCCCGCGGGGCTTTTTGGCAGAGGATTTCGGCGCGGATTTCGGCTCAGGCTTGCCGCTGCGCTTTTCGGGGGGACGCACCTGTGCCCCCGCCGCCGCGCTCGCGCCACCCGTGACGCGCTCGAAGCTCGGTTCGATCCGTTCGCCCTGCCGTCTGCGCCTGGCCATGCGGTTTGCCCGAAATGGTTGATACACCGGGTGCGCGATCCGATTGCCGCACGCCCCCCATGTCAAGGGTAATTGAGGCGTTTTAAGGGGCAGTTAAGCTTGACGGAATTCGCAATGCCTGACTCTCTTGTCGGCAACGGCTGACGCACCGCCAGGTGCCGCCGCGAACAGATGGCCAGGGAGCAGGAAAATGGCAAAGGGATATTGGGTCGCGCGCGTCGACGTGAAGGATCCGGAAGCCTACAAGGATTATGTCGCGGCGGGCGCCGCGGCATTCGAGAAATACGGTGCCCGGTTCCTGGCGCGCGGTGGTGAATTCGAGGAACTGGAAGGCACGGCCCGTGCACGCAACGTGCTGATCGAGTTCGAAAGCTACGAGCAGGCACTCGCCTGCTACAACTCGCCGGAGTATCAGAAGGCCAAGGCCATCCGCACCCGGGTGTCGGAAAGCGAACTGATCGTCATCCAGGGCTACGACGGCCCGCAGCCCTGATCGATTGCTCGCAAGATGCCGCGCACCGGCAATCGAATGCGCGGCGCCTTGTGACTGCCGGGCTCAGGCCAAAGGCTAGCTCGCGTAACGGCTGGCATCCGCGCCGTAGTAGTTCACGTAGCGCGCGTTGAGCTTGGAGACCGGCAACACGATCAGCACGTCGGTCGTGCCGAACTGGTGGTCGACCACGGCGCCGTCGCCCACATAGGCTCCCAACCGAAGGTATCCCTTGATCAGCGGCGGCAGTTCGCGCAACGCGGCGCGCTCATCGAGCGCCTCGCGCGGAATACGGTTCATGTCCACGCAGCGGTCCTCGAGCGCCCGCACGCGCCATTCGTCGGGCGCCGCCGCATGGTGATGCAGGAATGACAGCGGCAGGGCGAGGCGGGCAGGGTCCGTGCCCTCGATCGACGCGCAGCCGATCATCGCGTCGATGCCGTGCATCAGGATGTAGGACCAGATTCCGTGCCACAGCAGCTCCACGGTGCGCTTGTTGCGGTAGGGCTTGAGCACGCAGGAGCGGCCCAGTTCCAGAAACCGCATGCCGGGCTTGGAGTCGATCAGCTGCTGGATGTTGTATTCACCGCTGGTATAGAAACCGCCGTTGCGTTCGGCGACGTCCTGGCGCAACAGGCGATAGGTGCCGACGATCTTCGGCTTGAGACGTCCAAACGGCTTGGCCCGCGTGGGCGCGTCGTGATCCAGCACCAGCAGGTGGTCGCAAACACTGTCAAAGGCGTCGATGTCACGCCGTGACTGCAGTGTCAGCGCATCGGCGATCGCGGACATTTCCTCGTAGAAGACATGATAGCGAAGCGCTTGTGCCTTGCGGACTTCCGACGCCTTGCGGGCAAGCCGCACTTCCAGGGAGCCGATTCGGCCGAGCGAGACGGGCTCTCCGGACTGCGGCATCAGACCCGCCATGCCGGGCAGGCCAGCGCCAGGCATCCATCGGCCCGGACCGGTGCGCCCCAGCGGCATGAACTTGCGCATCAGCATGGCGGCAGACAGTTTGCCATGCTGCTTGCCTGTGGCTTGCTGTTTCATGGGCGTTTGCCTTTGTTCCCCATAGAACCGGAGTCCGGCCAGATGGCGGTCTCTCTCCGGCTTCATGCTCCTCGCGCGCCTTTCGCGTGCGTTCGAATCAGGACGCCGTGTTCACCGGCGATTTCCGATACATTGAGCACACTTGTCCGACAATTCCATGACACCACGTCGCGCGTCACGGCTGCCGCGATACGTACATTAGCATAGATAGCGGAAAAATCAGCGTTCAACACCCGATCGCAGCGTTACGCGTGAGCGAGGCAAGCGCACCGCGCAGGGCGTCGGGATCGAGCGGCTTTGTCAAGAAGCCGCTGGCGCCGGCGGCCTCGACCTCGGAGCGGGATTCCGGCATCACATCGGCAGTCAGCGCGTAAACGGGAAGCGGCGTGCGCTTGTGCTTGGCTTCGCCGGCACGGATGGCGCGGATGACCTCCAGTCCGTCCACCTTCGGCATGTGCAGGTCGGTGAACACCGCGTCGAAGGGAACGGCGCCGTCGCTCCAGCTCCGCATGATCGCGTCGATCGCCGCCTGCCCATCCCGCACGACGACGGCCGTGTGGCCGAATTTCTCGACCAGCGCCACGGTCAGGCGCAGGTTGATCTCGTTGTCCTCGGCCACCAGGACCCGCAGGGCCGGCCCCTTTTCGCCCGTGGCACCGCTGTCCGAACCCGTCCAGTCGCCGGGCACATCGGTGATACTGCCGCCGCCGACAAGCGCGGCGGTGATCCGCAGCAGGGACTGTGAGCGCACCGGCTTGATCAGATAGGCGGCGAAACCGGCAGCCTTGAGCGCGGGCAGGTCCGCGCGTTGCGCCGGAGTAAGAAGCACGAGCGCGGGCGCCGCATTGCCGGCCGCGCGCTGCGCCTTGAGCCAGCTTGCGGGATCTTGAACGCTCATGTGATCGACGATCAGGCCATCGGCCGCCGCTCCCTGCGCTGCCTCGCCCGCATATCCGGAACCACGGATCTCGACGCCGACGGCGGAAAGCCGCCGCGCGATCAATGTTGCCTCGATGCCGTCGCTGGCGACGAGATCGATCCGGCGGCCGGCCAGAACCGGCTGCAGTGCGGCGGAGTTGTCCGCCTCCGAGCCCGGGTGGGCGACGTCGATGGTGAAGGTGAAGGTGGCGCCTTCGCCGGGTTCGCTGCGAACCTTAATGGCGCCGTCCATCCGGCTGACGATACGCTGCGAGATCGCGAGACCGAGCCCGGTTCCGCCATAGCGGCGGGCGGGGCCATGATCGACCTGCTCGAATTCCTGGAACAGCCGCTCGGCCGCCTCCGGCGCGATGCCGATGCCCGTGTCATGGACGCTGATGCACAGCCGGCACTGCGCCGCCTCCACCGATTGCGCGCAGATTTCGATCAGCACGCCGCCGGCGTCGGTAAACTTGATGCCGTTGCCGGCCAGATTGATCAGCACCTGACGCAGCCGCGGGCCGTCGATCAGCACGGTCGCCGGCACATCGGGGGCGACATATCCGGCGATCTCGAGCCCCTTGGCCTGGGCGCGCGGCGCCAGAAGCTCGACCACGCTTTCAACAAGTGCCTCGAGCCCCGTCGGCCGAGGCGCCAGTTCCAGCTTTCCCGCCTCGACCTTGGAGAAATCCAGCACCTCGTCGATCAGCGTCATCAACGCCTCGCCCGAGGTGTGGATGGCGTCCGCGTAGCTGTTCTGTGCGGCGGTGAGCTGGGTGTCGCGCAGCAGGCCGGTCATGCCGAGAATGCCGTTGAGCGGTGTGCGGATCTCGTGACTGACGGTGGCGAGGAAGCGGGATTTCGCCCGGTTGGCCGATTGCGCCTGGTCGCGGGCTTCCATCAGGGCGTCTTCCGCCGCCTTGCGCGGGGTCACGTCGCGCAGGATCGTCTGCACCAGCGCCGCACCGCTGCCGCCATCGCGCACCCGCACGTCAAGGCGCGAGAACCAGCGCCATCCGGCCACGGTTTCCAGTTTCAGATCCGGAGGTCCGGGGCGCGTCTCCGCCGTGTCGTCATCGCTCCCGCGCGCGTCCAGCGGCACCGTCAACGGCCGGCCGACGACCTGGTCGAGTGCCACGCCGAAGCAGCGGGAAAACGCCTCATTGGCATAGACGACGCAGCCGGTGTCGTCGCGGCGGAAAATGACGTCGCCCAGCGCATCGATGACGGAACGGTGGCGTTCATCCGATTCGCGCAATTCCCACGCTCTGTCTTCCAGCCGCTCCGCATGGTCGCGCAACAAGTCGGTTTCCGCCTCGAGCACGTTGATATGGTCGGTGCGGCTCGCAAGCTCGGGGCCGAGCACGATCCACACGCCGCCGCAGCCGGCGAGGAAGGCGATGGCGACGCCCGCCAGCGGACCCGGCGCGGGCAACGTGGCCAGAAGCACCGCCGCCAGGGCACCGGTGACGACAAGGACGCCCGCGAGCACCAGAACCCGGCGGGACGGGACCGCAATGGTAGGCGAGGGGCGCGCGGACTGGCCGGCGACTGCGGCGCGCGCGCCATCGCCCGCCCCATGCTCATCGCGGGCAGACTCACTGTGGGCCGAGTCTCCGCAGGCACCGGCGGATTCCGCCGAGCCGCGTGCTGATCCGTGATGGCCGGTGTGCGATTGCAACATGGCGCGCGCCGCGCTCCCCCTGTCATGTCAGAAGGGGCAGTGTGCCGCAAAGGACTTGCCAAAGCCTTGACGGCACACCGTTTGGCGGATCAGGCGGCGCGGACGCCGGCGAGGAACCGGTTGACTTCGCTGCGCAACGTATCGGACTGCCGCGCCAGATCGCCAACCGATGTCAGCACCTGGCTGGCGGTGGAGCTGGAGGTGGCGGCCGCCTCGGTCACATGGGCAATCGAGCCGGAGACTTCCTGCGTGCCGATCGCCGCCTGCTGTACGTTGCGGGCAATCTCCTGCGTGGCCGCGGACTGCTCCTCCACCGCGCCGGCGATGGAAGCCGCGATCCTGGTCAGATCCTCGATCGAGTTGGTGACCGCGGAGATTGCTTCCGTGGAGCTGGCGGTCGCGTCCTGAATGGCGGCGATCTGCTCGGAGATATCCGTGGTTGCCTTGGACGTCTGGGTCGCCAGTTCCTTGACCTCGGAGGCCACGACCGCGAAGCCCTTGCCCGCCTCGCCGGCACGCGCCGCCTCGATGGTGGCGTTGAGCGCCAGCAGGTTGGTCTGCTCGGCAATATCCTGGATCAGGCCGACGATGGCGCCGATTTTCTGGGCCGCGTCCGAGAGTGTCCTGACCTTGTCGACCATGACATTGGCCTCGCCCGCCGCCGCGTTCGCCTTGTTCGAGGTCTCGCTTGCCTGGCGGCCGATTTCCTCGACGGTTGCGGCCATTTCCTCGGAAGCGGAGGCGACGGTCTGAACGTTGCTTGACGCCTGCTCGGACGCCGCCGCCACGTTGGTGGCCTGCTCGCTGGTCCGGGCTGCGGTGTCGGTCATGCTTTCCGCCGCAACCTGGAGTTCGCCAGCGGCGCCCGAGACGCCTGTGATGATCGATCCGACGGCCGCATCCAGATCGTCGGCGAGCTTGTTCATCATCGCCTTCTGCCGGACCTGCGCCTGTTCGCTCGCGGCCTGCTGCTCCTCTTCCAGATGCTGCTTTTCGATCGCGTTGGTCTGGAAGATCTGCACGGCCGCCGCCATGGAGCCGATTTCATCCTTGCGGCCGGTGCCGAAGATCGCCGCGTCAAGCTTGCCGCCGGCCAGATCCGTCATGGCGCGGGTGATCGCGATGATGGCGCGCGGCACGGTGATGCCGAGTGCCAGTGCGATGACCAGACCGATGACCGTGAACAGCACGCCGAGAAGCGTGGTGCGCGTCACGATGCCCTCGATCTCGCGTTCTGCCTGCGGCCCCAGTTCATTCTGCGTGTCGACGATCTCGGTGAGGATGGCGCGATAGCCGCGGGTCATCTCCGGCCCGATGATGTCGAGCCCGTTCTCGCGATACCCGCGCCGTTCGGCGAATTTGTCCGAGACCTGCTTGAGATCCTGCATGAAGCGCTCGGTCAGCTCGATGGCTTCCCCGGCCAGCTTGCGGTGGGCGGTGGTTTCAAGCTGGCCGAAGAGAACCTTCAACTGGTCCCGCGCCAGGGTCATGGTTCGAGCGGCTTCCGCGTAGTCCTCCGGTGCGAGGCTGGCGAACAGCTGTTCCGTCGCGATGCGGCCCATCAGGACCTGTTCCTGGGCGCGGCCGGCGAAATAGGACGCGACCTGGTCGCCATCGTCATAGGCGGTCTCGACAATTTCGGTCAGCAGCTTGCGGATCTTCTGTCCCGCCTGATCAAGCGCCGCCTGAAGTGCCGTCGTCTCGCTCTGGATCGCGGCGTACTTCTCGAAATTCGCCTCGTACTCTTCGGTCCTGGCCGCAAGTGCGTCGAGCCGTGCGATGCGCCCCTGGTCTGTAAACAGCGCCTTCATCGCATCGATCTGGGTGCGCACGCGGGCAATGTCCGTGCGAACGCTTTCCGCGTCCTCCTCCCTGAAGCCATTGCGGTAGTTCATGACGTCGAGGCGCGCGCTGAGCACGCTGCTGGTGATCGCGTTGATCTCCAGGCTCTGGTGCGCTGCCGCGCGATATCCGGTGAACAGCGATTGGACATTGCCGAGTCCGACGACGGCGAGTGTCGCGGTTACCGCCAGCGCCGCGGCGATGACACCAACACCGGTGAACAGCTTGGCTTTGATGGAGACGTTGAATTTCATGGCTTCACTCTGGCAGGTGGTGGGGCCGGCACGGCCAGGTCAGGGGAGGTGACCGGGCGTGTTTGCGCGGCCCAGTGAACGCGCATTCGCTTAACAAACCGCCCATTCGCGAAAATACTAATGGTTGATTGCCGCCGACTGCCGCGAGCCGCCCCTGACGAAAGGTGACCCATGAAGAATTTTCGGCGTATCCGCCCATTCGCGGATCCCGGAAATATTACGCGACTTCGGTTCTGGAACCGGCGAACTTCAGATCTGTATTATCGGAGTTGCAACGAAGATCTATTCAGGAACCGGTCGCCGTGTGTGTCTGACCGACTTGTGACAAGCATCTTTTCTTGCGGCTGGCGGCAGTCTGGCGTGCAAGGCCCGCATGATTGCCGCGGCGACGGCCACTGAAGGACGCGTGATGCCCGCCGGCATGCCCGAACCCGGCCGGTGAACCCGAAAGTTCATGCGGCGTTTTGTCGCGCATTTTTGGACGATACGGCCGCTCGCGGCCAAGGATCATGCGGCGTGGGCGAGCGAGGACGGCGCACCGCGATAGCTCAGCGCCTCCGCCAGATGCGGCCGGCGCACGCGGTCCTCGCCATCGAGATCGGCCAATGTGCGAGCAACCTTGAGCACCCGGTGATAGCCGCGCGCGGACAGGTGCAGCATGTCGGCGGCGTCGCGCAGCAACTGCACGCCCGCCGCATCCAATGCCGCGATCTCCTCGATCAGCCGCGCGGGCGCCTGCGCGTTGCTCCGCGCGGCAACGCCCAGATGTTCGAACCGCTCCGCCTGCAGCGCACGCGCCGCGGCAACCCGGGCAGCCACGTCCCGTGAAGGTTCCGACTGGCCGGGGCTGATCATGTCACGGGCGGAGACCGCTGGCACCTCGATGCGCAGATCGATGCGATCGAGAAACGGGCCGGAGAGACGCGCCTGATAGTCCGCGGCGCATCGCTGGCCACGACGGCACTGATGCCCCGGCTCGCCCGCATGGCCACAGCGGCAGGGGTTCATCGCGGTGACCAGTTGCACCCGCGCCGGATAGGACACGCGGTGGTTGGCCCGCGCGATCACCGCCTCACCGGTTTCCAGCGGCTGGCGCAGGCTGTCGAGCACCTGCGGATTGAACTCGGGCAGCTCGTCGAGAAACAGCACGCCATTGTGGGCGAGCGACATTTCGCCCGGCCTTGCCCGCAAACCGCCGCCCACCAGCGCCGCCATGGAGGCCGAATGATGCGGCGCACGGAAGGGCCTGCGGTCGGACAACCGCCCGTCCGCCAGTTCGCCGGCGATGGAGGCGATCATCGAGACCTCGAGCAGTTCCTTGGGCGTCAGCGGCGGCAGGATGGAGGGCAGGCGCGCGGCGAGCATCGATTTTCCCGCGCCCGGCGGACCGACCATCAGCAGGTTGTGGCCGCCGGCGGCCGCCACCTCCAACGCGCGGCGCGCGGTTTCCTGGCCGCGCACATCGGCCATGTCCGGCAGGTCGGAAGCGGGTGCGTGCAGCCGCGCGACGGGGCGCGAGAGCACCTGGGTGCCCTTGAAGTGGTTGGCGATGGCGATCAGGCTGCGCGGCGCAAGAACCGCCGTGTCCGCGCCCGCCCAGGCGGCTTCCGAACCGCAATCGGCGGGGCAGATCAGCCCCCGCCCCATCGCGTTGGCGCCGATCGCCGCGGGCAACACGCCGCTCACGGGTGCGATGGTGCCGTCCAGGCCGAGTTCGCCGACGACCACGTAATCGGCCAGCTGATCGCCCGGTACGGCGCCCATGGCCGCCATCAGTCCGAGCGCGATCGGCAGGTCGTAGTGGGAGCCTTCCTTGGGCAGATCGGCGGGCGCCAGGTTGACGGTGATGCGCTTGGCCGGCAGCGCCATGCCGGAGGCAATCAGCGCGCTGCGCACCCGCTCGCGGCTCTCCGCGACCGCCTTGTCGGCCAGCCCAACGACGTTGAACACGACGGCGCCGGGACCGACCTGGACCTGCACGTCGACGGGCACCGCCTCGACCCCCTGAAAGGCAACTGTGGTGACCCGACTGACCATGATCTCCTCCGCATGTATCGCATGCCAGGATCACGTTACGTCAGTCGCGACGCTGAATCAAGAACGAAAAAGGAACAAAAGAGGACCGGACCTCCTGCCAACAGCCCGGGCACCCGGCGCATTCGGTAGCGAAGCCAGCCAGTTCGCGTCCAGGCTCAGGGGGCCAGCCACAAAAGATCCGGCCGCAGCCCGTTCCGCGCGCCGAGCGTTCGGGCGACGCCGACCATGTCCGCGTCGCGTTTCTCAGAGGCCGGACGACCCTGTCAGCCGGCGCGCTTTTCCTCGATGACGTCCCAGACGCGTGCCGCGATGTCGGGGCCGCCGAGCTTGGCCACGGCGCGGATGCCGGTCGGCGCGGTGACGTTGATCTCGGTGAGCATGCCGTCGATCACGTCGATGCCCACCAGCAGCAGCCCGCGGTCGCGCAACGCGGGCCCCAGGCGGGCGCAGATCTCGCGCTCGCGCTCAGAGAGATCCGCCTCGCGCGCAGCCCCGCCGCGCACCATGTTGGAGCGCAGGTCGCCGTCCTGCGGCACCCGATTGACCGCGCCGGCGAATTCCCCGTCCACCAGCAGGATGCGCTTGTCGCCATGCTTCACGTTGGGCAGGAACCGCTGGATCACCCAAGGCTCGCGGAAGGTGGCGGCGAAGAAATCGTAAAGCGAGCCGTAGTTGAGGTCGTCCTGGGTGATCCGGAACACCGCCGCACCGCCATGACCGAACAGCGGCTTCATGACGATATCGCCGTGTTCGGCGCGGAAGGCGTCGATCTCGTCGCGATCGCGGGTGGTTAGCGTCGGCGGCATCAGATCGGCGAACTCGGTGACAAAGAGCTTTTCCGGCGCGTTGCGCACATGCGCGGGATCGTTGACCACCAGCGTATCGGGATGGATTTTCTCCAACATGTGGGTGGCCGCCACATAGGCCATGTCGAAGGGCGGATCCTGACGCATCAGGATCACGTCCATCTCCGCCAGGTTCGTGCGCACGCCCTCGCCCAGCGTGTAGTGATCACCCTTGACGTCGCGCACGGCAACGGGCTCCAGCCGTGCGGTCACGGTGTCGCCATTCATCGCCAGCCGGTCCGGCGTGTAATGGAACAGCTGGTGGCCGCGTCTTTCCGCTTCCAGCATCAGCGCAAACGCGCTGTCGCCCGCGATGTTGACGGTCGAGATATGGTCCATCTGGACTGCGACGCGAAGCGGCATCGGCACGATTCCCTTTGGCAATGAAACTGGGCGCGCCGGACGGCGCATGGACAGGGCAGCAGGCCACATATGCGGTGCGATGCGCCATTTGTCCACGCTGCAGGTGCAGAATGACGCAACCGGGCGCGCGACGTCGCGCATCGGCCCGCGTCAGCGATGCGCCTCAAAGGCATTGGGCAGATGACGGGGCCAGCGGCCCGGGGCGATCAGCAGGGCGTCGAAGCGCAGCGTCGCGTCGTTGTAGCGCGGATTGCGCGACAGCCAAAGGCTGGCGGCCTCCGTGATGCGGCGCCGGTTGGCCGGCGTGATGGCCTCCAGCGCGGCGTCGCGGGTGCCGCGCGCCTTGACCTCGACAATGGCGATCGTGCCGCCGCGCCGGGCGACAAGATCGATCTCGCCGCGCGGGGTGCGGTAGCGCCGCGCCAGAATCCGGTATCCCTTCAGCCGCAGCCACAGGGCCGCACGGCCCTCGGCCTTCAGGCCCCAAAAATGGGCGCGGCGGCGTTTGGGATCAACGGTCATCGCCTCCACCGCCCTCATTCGTTCCATCCCGGTCACGCAAGGCCAGCGCGCGTTTGTAGAGCGTACGGCGGTCGCGTCCGGTCTGCTTGGCAACCTGGCCCGCGGCGGCGCTCACCGGCAGACCGCGCAGCGCCTCGCGCAGCAGCGCGTCCACGTCTCCGTCGCTGGTCTCCTCCGCCTCCGGCGGCGCGATGACGATGACGATCTCGCCCTTCGGCGGCGCTTGCGCAAAGCGTTCGGCAAGCGATGCCACCGTGCCGCGCTCGAAGGTCTCGAACTTCTTGGTCAGTTCGCGCGCCACCGCAGCCGCGCGCGCGCCGCCCAGAACCTGCGCCATGTCCGCAAGCGTCGCCCCCAGCCGGCGGGCCGATTCGAAGAACACCTGGGTTGCGGGTACGTATCGCAACTCCTCCAGCCGGCGGCGACGGGCCGAGGATTTTTGCGGCAGGAAGCCCGCGAACAGAACCGTGTCGGTGGGCAGGTCCGCGCCCACCAGGGCGGCGAGCGGCGCCGATGCGCCGGGAATCGGAAACACCCGGACACCTTCTGCCACCGCGTCACGTACCAGCCGGTAGCCCGGGTCCGAAAGCAGCGGTGTCCCGGCGTCGGACACCTGGGCC